>NZ_JBARZC010000338.1:0-18801 GCF_049649345.1 Henriciella sp.
GCGGAATCCCGACCACGGGTGCGATCCCGAACGGCGCCCGCGTCGAGCGCGAGGTCGGCTATGACTTCAACAACCGCCAGTCCCTGACGCTGGCCCTGCGCGATCCTGATTTCACAACGGCGGCACGTATCGAGGATACGATCAACGGCGCCATGGGCGTGCCTGTTGCCTATATGCGCGACCCGGGCACGGTCGATCTGGATCTTCGTGCGTTTGACGGCTCACCGGCGCGCGTGCTGGCCAATATCGAGAACCTGCCAATCGAAGTCGCTGTGCCTGCGCGCATTGTCATCGATGAGCAGTCCGGCACGATCGTGCTCGGCGAGGACGTGACCATTTCCAAGGTCGCCATCGCCCAGGGCAATATCTCGATCAAAGTCGTCGAGACGCCTGTCGTCTCCCAGCCCAATCCCTTCTCGCAAGGCGAGAGCATTGTCCTGCCACGCTCGCAGATCTCGATTGACCAGACCGGCAGCAAGAATATCGCAACGCTTGATCCCAACGTGACGCTGTCGCAGCTGATTGCCGGCCTCAATGCGCTCGGCGTGAGCCCGCAGGAAATGGCCGACATCATCCGCACGATGAAAACCGCCGGCGCGATCCATGCCGACCTCATCGTCCGCTAGGCCGGGCACTTCCATTTGAAAACAGAATAAATAAGGGCGCCTCGAGGGGCGCCCTTTCCTTTTGTCGGCCGGACTATGCGTCATCCTTGGCCGCTCTCTCCATCGTGATCAGCCCGCGCCGTTTGAGCGACATGAGGGCTGTCAGGAATTCACGCTGGCACTCCTCTGCGTCGGTAATCGTTTTCCGGTTCGGATCATCCACCGCTTCGCGATACTGGTCCGCCAGGCGCGAGGAGATGTTGCTGAGGAGGTAGTCGGCCACGGGCTCCAGCTCGCCGGTGAGCGTCGAGAGGACCGGCACGACGCCATCCTCTCCGAGCTCGCGGAAGACGACAGGCACGGAATTGCGCGGCAGCATGTCCGGCAGGCCATCGATGGTGAAGAGGACTTTTTCGATGCTTTCGAGCTTGGCTTCGTACTCGCTCTTGAGAAAGGCCAGCAGCCGGTCGCGCTTGGCACTCGGGATAAGGCTCAGCAGCTCACCGACCGATTCCAGGTTGGCGTCGTCGTCCTCATCCTCATCGTCACTATTCTTGAGGAATTCAATCTCGATCATGCGCGCGATGACCGCGTCGATTTCAGGATCAGAGTGTTCCACCTCGACCAGAAAGCCAAACGTCTGATCAAGGCCATCGTCTTCAAGGTGGGCCACGATTTCCGACGCCGCCGAGACATCGAGCTTGCGCAGGATGAGGGCTGCGATATTCGGGGTCAGGCCTCTGAGATACTCAGCGACCGCTTCAGGATCTTTCTGTTCGAGCCGGTCCCAGACATCGCTGTCCTCAACAGGCAGCTCTGAAGCCTCAACATGCACGCCGCCGCCGCCGAAAACCTTGTCGAGCCGGCTGTCATCGATCAGCGTGCCGACAATCTCACGGGCCCGCTCCTTGCCGCCTCTGAAGGCGCCGCTTGAGGCGCGCAAATGCTGCAGGAAATCCATCACGATCTCAATCAGCTGGTCGCGTTCGAGATAATTGACCGTTTCGAGCCCGGCTGCGATCTGCGCCATGGCGGCATCGTCCAGTTTCTCGACAATCGGCCTGGCGGCCGTTTCACCGAGCACAGCGACGATGACAGCGGCGCGCTGGGCCGGCGTGATCGAACCGGTCGTCCGGGCCCCGCCGGCCTGCCCGCGCGGCTTCAGGCGCGTCACATTGGATGGGCTCTGTTTTTCTGCCGTACTCATCCCGCATACCCTCTAATGAGTGCCTCTGTGATCTTCAGCCAGCCATCGGCAAGGACGAAAAACCCGACCTTGAAAGGCAGTGACACGACCGTTGGTGGCACCATCATCATGCCGACCGCCATCAGCACCGAAGCTACGACGAGATCAATAACAAGAAATGGAAGGAAGATGACGAATCCGATCTGGAAGGCCTGCTTGATCTCGGACAGCATGAAAGCCGTCGACAGCAGCGAGAAAGAGGGCTCTTCGCCATCGATCACGGGCCGGTTCAGCGCGTCGCCCAGCACGGGCACGGTTTCCGGATCGACCCGAAGGCTCATGAAGTCACGAAACGGTGCTGTGGTGCCCTGCCAGGCGGCCTGTTCGTCGATCGTACCCTCAGTGTAAGGCCCAAGCCCATTGGCCCAGGCCTCTGTGAAGGTTGGCTCCATGATGAAGAAGGTGAGAAACATGGCGAGCGCCATGATCATCATGTTTGGCGGGGCCTGCTGGACGCCGAGCGCCTGGCGGACAAAGGAAAAGACGATCACCATGAAGGGCAGGCAGGTGACCATCATGGCGAGGCCTGGCACCAGGCTCAGCACCGTCACCGTCAGGAACAGGATGATGACGGAACCGCTGAGGCCGCCACCTTCTGTCTGCTGACCGAGCAGACCGCTCAACGCATTGCCCGCATCGGGCGCGGCTTCCTGCGCCTGCGCGCCGAGCGCGATCAGCAGGGCAAAGGCAAGCAGACAGATCCAGCGCACATAGGGGGCCGCAAGCAGATGACCGGATTGGCTAGGGGCCAGCCGCATCATCAGCATCTTCCACGATTTCTGTGATCTTGACGCCAATACCGCCTTCTTCGGTCTCGATCAGCTCGCCTTTTGCGATCAGCTTGTCGTCGACCATCAGGGTGACCGGATCTTCAATCTTGCTGTTGAGCGCGACAATGCTGTCAGGGGCGAGTTGCAGCACTTCCGATACGCTCATTTTCTTTTGTCCGATCGAGACCGTCAGCGTGACGGGAACGCCGTAAATCGCGCGGCGGAACTGGTTCTCCGGCGACGGGTCGCGCCGTTCTGCGCTGTCTGGTTCTGCATCGGCTTGCTGCGGATTGGCCATCAGGACTGAGCTCCAATTGCTGAATGCGTGGTATCGATGTGTTTGAGGCAGGCTTCAAGCAGGCCATCGAAGTCGAAGCTGATACCGCCGGTTTTCCACGAGACTTCGACCCGTTCGCCTTCCGGCGCGTCTTCCGGTGTCAGCTTGCAGACGTCGGCGAGCCTGTTTGAACGCTCGACGACAGGCTTCAGGCGATCCAGCAGGTCGGGCTCTGCGCGAATTTCCACTTCGACTGCGCTTGCCGGCACCAGCGCCTGCAGGTGCAGCGCGATTTCGTCTGCGAGGAAACGTTTCGAAAGCTCCGGGAAGAGCCGGCCTGCAATCGCGACGATCGTCTCATTGGTTTGCTGGCGGGCTTCGGCCTCGACGGCAGTGATCTTGTCAGCCAGCGAATTGAGCGTCGCTTCAACCGCCGTCATCTGGCGTTTGAAGCTCGCATCCTTGGCTTCGACTTCCTGTTCCGCACGCTCGGCTTCCTGCGCCTTGCGCGACTTCAGGCGGCCCGGCGTCTGGCCGTCCGCAAGCCCGTCAAAGCTCGGAAGATTGGCAAAGATGGTCTCACTCATTCACCACCGCCTTGCGATCTTCATCGAGCCATGACTGGAGGAGCGCGGCCGTGTCGTCCTGGCGTTCGCGCGTATAGTCGGACAGGTAGTTGAACGGATCAGCCTGAGCGGCGGCGCCTCCGGCTGGCCCTTCAAGCAAATTGCCCTGCCCGCCGGACGCATCGCTCGGTTTCGAGCCAAGAAGCGGGCGCACGACGCCAAGCGCAAGCACGATGACGACGATACCAAGCAGGAGCGCCTGCAAGCCGGACCAGAAGTATTTCGACATCAGCGTCTCGACCATGCCCGGCGCGGTAACGAGGTCCTGGGCGGGCGGGGTCTGGAAGGGCATCAGTTCGACCGTAAGCGAGTCGCCGCGGGCTTCGTCGAGCCCGGCGCCTGACAGGATCAGGGACTGGAAGTTCTCGATCACCTGCTGGGAGGCGGCGGCGACATCGCCGGTGCCTTCACCAAGGGCCAGCGCCTCCTGATTGAGCAGGACAGCGACCGAGATACGCTGGATCTCACCCGGCAGCATTTCGACTTCCGTGCGCTTCTCGTTGAACTCATAATCGACGCTTTCGGTCGAATTCTTCATCGTGCTTGTATTGCCGCCGCTCTCGCCACCTGCCGGCTGCGGCAGGTTGCTTGAGGCGGTGATGGCGCCCGGATTCGCGGCTGAACTGGATTCGCTGACATCATTACTGGTGCGACTGCGGACGACGCGGGACTGTGGATCGATTGTCTTTTCCGAGATGAGCTGGCGCTGGCGATTGACATCGACACTGACCGAGACGCGGGCATTGCCAGGCCCCACGCGGGCTTCGAGCAGGCGCATGATCTTCTGCTCAAGCGCGGCCGCTTCCGAGTTGGCAACGACGGAGGGCTGCTCCATGCGGTCGACATTCGGCCCGGCAATCAGGCCTTTTTCAGGATCGATGACGGCGACGTCGTCCGGCTTCAGCCCGGATATGGCGAGGGCAACCATATACTGGATCGCTTCGGCCTGGTCAGCTGTCAGATCATAGGCCGTTGTCAGCGTCACGGAGGCAGTCTGGGCCGGCGCCGAGCGCGAGAAACCGGATCTGAGACTCGCCCCGATATGGACCCGCGCCGAAGAGACTCCCTGAATGGCGAGGATGGTGCGCGTCAGCTCGCCTTCCTTGGCCCGCCAGTAGGCCGCGTTGTACATCTCGGAGGTCACCGAGAAGCCGTTCACATCATCGAGCAGCTCATAGCCCTGCACGGACTGTTTTGGCAGGCCCTGACGGGCGAGCGCAAAGCGGACTTCGTCGCGCTTGCTCTGCGGGATGAAGATAGCGCCGCCGCGGATCTCATAATCGATGCCGAGCCCTTCGAGCTCATCGACAATCTCGCCGGCATGATTGGCCTGCAGCCCGGAATAGAGCAGCGCCTTGGGTTCGGTGACCGCGCCCTTCACGAGGAAGTTCATCGTGAAGATCACGGCAAGCACGGCCGCGCCGAGCGCGACCTGCCGCCCGAGAGATAGCGACTTCAGCGTGTCGAAAAACTTCATGGTGAACTACAGCCCCGCACAAATTACCCCTTGACTGGAATGATTAATTTTTCAGCCGAAATTGTTAACGCTTCCTTTACTGAGAAGTTACTAAAGCAGTCTCGTTGATGGATTAATCATTGCGAGGGGCTTGATGGCGGACGACGCCAGAAAAACGGAAACCGCTCCTGAGAAGAAATCAGGCGGAAACATTGTGAACTGGGCGATCCTGGCGGTCGTCTCAGCAGCCTGTTCCTTTGGTGTCGTGTTCTTTCTTTCACCGAGCGTGACGGCCGAATCACCGGCCTGCACCGCGACAAACACGGCGAGCGCAGCCCATTCGGCGCCTCTGGCCCGGGAAGACCAGGAATACGTAGCGCTTGAAGAATTCATCGTCACAATCGGCAACGAGCCGGCCACACGGTTTGTGAAAATCCAGGCTTCCATCATCACGGAGAAAGGCGACGCCGACAAAATCAAGGACGCCGAGCCGATGCTCGCCGATGCTTTCGTGACCTATCTGCGCGCCGTCGAGCTCAGTGATTTCGAGACCGCAGACTTTTATCCGCGGATGCGCGAACAGCTCGGCCATCGCGCTGAGCTCGTGCTTGGCCGGGACGTCTCACACGGCGTCCTCATTACGGAATTTCTATTGAGATGATTGAATCCCTCGCCATCCAGCCGACAGATATCGCGCTTTTCCTCGTCTCCTTTGCGGCGTGCGTCTATTGCATCGTGCTGAGCCGCAGGCTGAAGACGCTGCAGGACACGCGCGACGGGCTTGGCGCGACCATCATGGCGATGAACAAATCTGTCGCGGCTGTCTCTTCGGCGACCCATGAGACACGCGCTCAGGCCGGCGAGCTGGCCGGGCGGCTGGCACAGGCCACGCAGGACGCTGAAAAGACGTGCAAGCGTCTCGCCGATCTGCAGGCCTCGCTTGAGCAATCGGAAGCCGACCTTGGCCGCAAGGCGCAGGCGGCAAACGCCGAGATAAAATCCGAAATGGTCGATCTGCTACAGCGGGCGCGCCAGGAATCCCGGCAGATGAAGCAACTCCTGCAGGACGTGAAATCCCAGGCATCGCGCGGCGCGATGTCGCCTCGATCATCGCGCGATACCGAGTTTCTGTTCGAAGACGATGTCATATCTGCAGCCGGCGGAAGGAGATAGGCGATGGCGGGTACAGGCACACGCACTCATGTCCTGATCACGCTCGGCGTCCTGTTCACCATTGGCGGGGCAACGCGCATCCTGCCCAGCACACTCGCATCCGCCGAGGACAGCAAGGTGGAGGAGACAAGCCTTGCCGCCGCGCCGGACGACGTCATTCCGGCTGCCTTTGCTGAGACACGGGCCAAAGAGACACCGACCGAACTTTGCCTGACAGGAGAAGCGGCCAGTGCGCTTGCGACCGACCAGGCAGCATTGAAAGCCCGTGCCGACGCCTTGCAGGATCAGGAATTGGAGCTGCGCGCACGCGAGCAGGAGCTCGACAAGCAGGCGGCTGAACTCGCCTCGCTGCGCCAGACCATCGATGAGCGCTGGAAGACCATGACGACCAGTGCCGACAACGACATCCAGCACCTTGCCCAGATGTATTCGGCGATGAAGCCGGACCAGGCGGCCAGCATCTTCAATCAGATGGATCCGGGCTTTGCAGCAGGCTTCCTGCGGCTCATGCCGTCCGATCAGGCGGGCCTGATCCTGGCAGGCATGCAGGCGGACAAGGCGTATATTGTAAGCGTCAAGCTCGCCAGCAAGAATGGCGACATCCGCTCGGCCTCGACACCGCAATAGGCGCTCCCGCCGCGGGCAATCCGCAAATCTCATACAGACCAACAATTGCGTATTAACGCAGACGCGGTATGTCCCGGCGGATGAACAATATCACTCTGCATAAGGGCGATCTGCCCGCCGGTGTCAGCTTTGGCGACGAGATCGCTGTCGATACCGAAGCCATGGGACTCAATCTGATCCGCGATGCGCTCTGCGTGGTCCAGCTGTCAGCCGGTGATGGCAGCGCGCACGTCGTCCAGCTCGACCGGTCATTTGATTGCCCAAACCTCAAGGCGCTGCTGAGCGATACCTCAAAGCTAAAGATCTTCCATTTCGCCCGTTTCGATGTGGCGATGATGAAGCACTGGCTGGGCATTGATTGTACGCCGATCTGGTGCACCAAGATCGCGTCGAAACTCTCGCGCACCTATACAGACCGCCACGGCCTGAAAGATGTCTCGCGTGAGATTGCCGGGGTCGACATGTCCAAGGCGCAGCAGTCTTCCGACTGGGGCGCAGAAACCCTGAGCGATGCGCAGCTTCAGTATTGCGCGAGTGACGTGCTGCACCTGCATGCAATCAAACAGGGCCTTGAAGACATGCTGAAGCGCGAAGGACGGATGGATCTGGCGCAGGCCTGTTTCGACTTCCTGCCTGTGCGCGCCCAACTCGACCTCGAAGGCTGGCCGGAAACCGATATTTTCGCGCATAGCTAGGCCGGTGCCGTTCCCGGCTTATGTCGTCAGGGAAATATCGGCCGAACATCATGCAGCCCCCGCTATCAAATCGCCGCAATCTGACGTAAATTCAACATTATGGATGTGACCGCAGACACCGAAAAGGCGCTGAGCCTCTGGGAGCCTCGGCGTCAGATGACGCTGGAGCAGGCGCGCAGGCGCTCCTCCATGGTGGCGCTGATGCGGCTCGGTTTTACAGCCTGCGCGGCCATCGCTGCAGGGATCATGGTCGGGCATCTTGCGGCCAATGCGGTGTCCAGTTCGACCGGCTCGATCGAGAAGCTGTCGGGCGACGAAGTCGTTACCATGGTCAATCCGCGCTTTACCGGGCGCGATGTTGCCGGCCGCTCCTTCGTCATCACAGCCGATACCGCCCAAAGGCGTCGCGGCGGCGGCGAGAAGATCGACCTGTCCAATCCCAAACTTGTCAGCGAAGACGGCACCGTCGTGACCGCCCCGGCCGGGCTATACGACCAGGATGACCAGTCTCTGGCGCTCTATGAGGATGTCCGGCTGGTCAATGCGAAAGGCTATGAGTTCAACTCGACGTCGGCCAGGATGCTTGTCGAGGAAGGCCGCATCGAAGGCATCGATCCGCTAAGCGGGACCGGGCCCCTTGGCGATGTGCGTTCCGATTCATATGAGATTGTAGACGAAGGCGACCGGGTGCTGTTGAGTGGCCGCGTCCAGATGACGATCTTCCCGGATGGGCGGGCAGACGAAGAAGAAACGACAGAAACCAGTCCCGGCGAAGAGGCCAGTGATGAGGAGCGTGGTGGTGATGAATAGAGTATTTGCAGCCCTGGCGGGCGTCGCTGTGATGGCATCGCCCATGGCCGTGGCCCAGGTTTCCGGCGATGGCGGCCCGATCAAGGTCAATGCCGACAAGAGCGAGGTGCTCGAGCGCCAGCGCAAGGTCGTCCTGATCGACAATGTCGATATCATGCAGGGCACAGCGCGGCTTCGTGCCAATCGCGTTACCATCAATTATGCTGGCTCTGGCGGGACCGAAACGAGCGGCCTGACCGGATTTGGCGACATTGAATCCATGGAAGCGGTCGGCGAGGTTTTCTACGTCACGCCGGACCTCAAGGCGACCGGTGACCGCGGCGTCTATGATGCGGCACGCGATACGATCACATTGACGGGTGAAGTGGTGCTCATTCGCGGCGAGGACGTGGCCACCGGCCAGCAGCTCGTCATGAATCTGACGGAAGGCCGCACGGTGCTTGATGGCGGCGGCGGCCAGGTCCAGATGAACATCAATCCGAACCAGCGCGAAGGTGCGGCAGGGAATTGATGAAATTCGCCGGACCCGTCTAAACGGATATTAAGCCTATTGCCCTAGAACCGGGGCTGGGTAACGCACCGCGCGAAGTGGGAGGACTATCAGGATGACGGACACGGCCAGTGGCCTTATCGTGACCGGACTTGCCAAGTCATTTGGCAAGCGTCAGGTCGTGAAGGACGTCTCCCTGTCGCTCCAGCGCGGTGAAGTGGTTGGTTTGCTCGGGCCGAATGGCGCTGGCAAGACCACCTGCTTCTACATGATCATGGGCCTGATTGCGGCTGATGCCGGTTCGATTTCGATCGACGGTGCGGACGTGACGACCCTTCCCATGTACCAGCGTGCCCGCCTGGGTGTCGGCTATCTTCCTCAGGAAGCATCCATCTTCCGCGGCATGAGCGTTGAGGAGAATATCCTCTCGGTCGTCGAGCTTGTCGAAAAGGACAAGTCGGCGCGTGCGGCTGAAGTCGATGCCCTCCTGGACGAATTGCACATCACGCATCTGCGCAAGCAGGCCGCAACTTCCCTGTCAGGTGGTGAACGCCGCCGTGTGGAGATTGCGCGTGCCCTCGCCTCCAGGCCGAGTTTCATGCTTCTGGACGAACCCTTCACCGGGATCGACCCCCTCGCCGTTTCGGATATTTCCGATCTGGTTGGTTATCTGAAACAGCGCGGTCTTGGCGTGCTGATCACGGACCACCAGGTGCGAGAGACGCTCCAGATCGTTGACCGGGCATCCATCATTTATGATGGCGGCGTGCTGTTCGAAGGCTCGCCCGATGATGTTCTGACCAACGAGGATGTGCGTCGGGTCTATCTGGGCGAACGGTTCGCAGCGTAAAAGCCCATGGCCATTTCACAACGTCTCGACATGCGCCAGGGAACGTCCCTGGTGATGACCCCGCAATTGCAGCAGGCGATCAAGCTGCTACAGCTATCCAATATTGAACTTGCCGAATTCGTCGAGGCCGAGATTGAGCGCAATCCGCTTCTGGAACGCGGCGAAGCAGGCGAGCGGGACGAGTACACGCCGGAAGAAATCGAGCCGGCCTCGAAGCGCGAAGAGCTGACGCTCGATGACAATTCCGCCCTCCACGAAGCGCGCGAGGCGATGGATGCGTCGCGCGATGACCTTTATGAGAGCGGCACCAATTCCGACAGCGGCAAGACGGCCAATGAAACCTCCGGCCCGTCAGCAAAGACCGACTGGTCGCAGGCTGGCAGTGGCGGCAGTTTTTCAGGTGACGATTATGATTTCGAAGGCTCGCTCTCTTCAGAGAAGTCCCTGCACGAGCACCTCCACGACCAGCTCAAGATGTCCGGCCTCTCACAGGCCGACCAACTGATCGGTGCCCGCCTCGTCGATGAGACCGATGATGCAGGCTATTGCAAGGTCGATATCGATGAAGTGGCCAGTGCGCTCGGCGCAGACCCGGCCAATGTCGAGGCGGTGCTCGAGGTCTGCCAGGGCTTTGACCCGACCGGCGTGATGGCCCGCACGATCGAGGAATGCCTCGGCCTGCAGCTGAAGGAACTCGACCGGCTGGATCCGGCCATGCAGGCGCTGCTCGACAATCTCGACCTCGTCGCCAAGCACGACATCAAGGGGCTCTGCGAGGCGTGCGGCGTCGACAAGGAAGACGTCATCGACATGATGGCAGAGCTGCGCGCGCTGACACCGCGGCCGGGCGGTGCTTTCTCGAGCGGCCCGTCAATCGCGGTCGCGCCCGATGTGTTTATTCGCGAAATGCCGAACGGTATGTTCGCCGTCGAGCTTAATTCCGACACGCTGCCGAAAGTGCTGATGGACAAGGCTTACTATGCCGAGGTTTCCACGCTGCCGATGCGCGAAAAGGAAAAGGAATTCATCACGGAATGCGCCCAGAACGCGTCCTGGCTGATCAAGTCGCTGGACCAGCGCGCGCGCACCATTCTGAAGGTGGCGAGCGAGATCGTGCGCCAGCAGGATGCTTTTTTCGCACACGGCGTGGCCCATTTGCGACCGCTCAACCTGAAACAGGTGGCCGATGCGATCGAGATGCACGAGTCCACTGTCAGCCGCGTCACCTCGAACAAATATATGGGCACGCCGCGCGGCCTGTTCGAGCTCAAATACTTCTTCTCGGCATCGATCCCGGGCACGGGCGGCGGCGAAGCGCACTCTGCCGAAGCTGTCCGCTATCGCATCAAGCAACTGGTGGACGAGGAAGGCCAAAACATCCTTTCCGACGACCAGATTGTTGAAATTCTGACAGAATTTGGCATTGAGATTGCACGACGGACCGTGGCCAAGTATCGTGAGAGCCTCAATATTCCCTCGAGCGTACAGCGCCGCCGGAAGTTGAAAGCAAGTGCATAAGCTCCTGTTGCGGAGTCATTGACTCTCAGCACCAGGATTTTTAGGACGCCGCGGTCTCGATTTCCCTGATTGGGGCGTTATAGTAGGACCTCGTTATCGGAGAGTTCCGTGCAAATACAAATCGCAGGACGAAAGATGGACCTTGGCGATGCGCTACGCAGCCGCATCGAGACAGGTCTGGAAGCAGCCGTTACCAAATACTTCGACCGGGAATTTGATGGTCATGTCACCGTCAGTCCCAACGGCCACGAAACCGAAATCGATTGCAATGTTCACCTCCCGTCCGGGATTATCCTGCAATCGTCCGGCAAGGCGAGCGACCCTTATGTCGCGCTCGAAGAAGCGCTCGCAAAGATCGAAAAACGCGTGCGCCGTTATAAACGCCGGCTGAAAGACCATCACAAGAATGGCCGCGATCCGTTCCCGACCGAACCGGCCTCCGCCTTTGTGCTGAAAGGCACCGCTGAAGACGATATAGAAGATACAGGCGAAGACGGCGAAGCGCCTGTGATCGTGGCAGAGTCAGCCTCTCAAATTCGCACAATGACAGTTTCTGAGGCCGTATTGCAGCTGGAACTGGCGGATTCACCGTCTCTTATGTTCCGCAATGCTAAACATGCGGGCCTGAATATGGTTTACCGACGACCAGACGGAAATATAGGCTGGGTCGACCCGGCAAACGATAGCAAAACCTCCTGAAGAAACCTGGCAAGCCATGGCAACTGATCTGACGAGCCTTCTGAGTGAAGGCGCAATTCTTGATCCTGTGTCTGCGGAGACCCGCAAACAGGCCCTGACGCTTCTGGCCGGGGCCCTGTCCGATCGCACCAAGATCGATGCGCGCGATATCTTTGAGGCCGTAATGGAGCGCGAGCGCCTCGGCTCCACCGGCGTTGGCGAAGGCGTGGCGATCCCGCATGCGCGGATCGAAAAACTGCCGCATCCGATTGGCGGTTTTGTCAGGCTGAATGAGGGCGTCGATTTCGACGCTGTCGATGACCGGCCCTGCGACCTCATCTTCATGCTGATCGCACCTGTCGGCTCGGGCGCAGACCATTTGCGCGCGCTGGCCCAAGTCAGCCGGACGCTGCGCCAGCCAGAACTCCGCGACGCCCTGCGCAAGGCGGAAAACGCTTCAGAAATCAAGGTGATCCTTTGCCCTGAAGCGGCCAACGCGGCGGCCTGAACAGACCGGCCATCCACCGGACGGGCTCTTTGATCTCAACAATGTGACTCGCCACAGCGGCGCCAGCACAGACTGCCCCCGGCCAGCGCCTTGGCCGGCTTTTGCCTAGCCGTCCGGAGCGATCGTATTGACGATTTCTGCTGGGCTTCCCCCGGACGTGTCGATGTCGCCATCGTCGGGAGCGGAGTGTATGGCTGCGAGCTCAGCGTCCAGAAAGGCCTTCACATCGCCCGCGCTTTCCGCGGCGCGTTCCTCCTGCGGGATATGACCCACGCCTTCATAGATGATTGCCACGGCGTTCGGAATCGCGGCCTCGAATTTCCTGGCGAGCGCAACAGGGATGAGATTGTCCTCGTCGCCCCACAGGATGAGCGTCGGCGCGCGGATCGCACCGAGCTTTTCGCGGCTGGCAGCATCTTCCTTGCTGCGGTCTGCCGAAATCGCGAGCAGTGCATCCCGGTGGCCGGGGGCCCGCGAGAGGGCACTATACCGTTCGATCATTTGCGGCGTCACAAAAGACGGGTCGGAAAAGCTGTCCTTCAGCCCATCCTCAACCAGCTTGGACAGATCGAGATCGCGGATCAGCATGCGCATGACCGGAATGCGCAGCAGCTTGAAAATGAAAGGCGTGGACTCGCTGTCTTCAGCGCTGGCCTGCCAGCCTGACGCATCGACGAGAACAAGCGCCTCGACGCGGTCCGGGTGGGCAAGCGCATAATTCCAGGCAACGCCGCCGCCCATGGATGACCCTGCAATGGCAAACCGCTCCAGATCGAGCTCGTCGGCCAAGCCGTCGACGATCTCGACGTAATAATCACGGCTGACGGGCTCGGTTTCGGGGACGCGCGAGAGCCCATGCCCGGGCAGGTCGACGGATATAACGCGGTAGGTCTCGTCCAAAACGTCCTGCCAATAGGTCCACGTGTGCACAGAGGCGGCGAACCCGTGAACCAGGATGACAGCCGGCGCATCCCGCGGCCCTGCATCGGTGAAGTGGATTTTCACATTGTCGATCGTCTCGAAACGTGAATTGGGAAGTGAGTAGGCGCTCTCAAGCGTGTCATAGGGCACATCGGGGCGCCGTAGCGCGAGCCAGCCTGCAGCCAGAACTGCGACAATTGTAAGCACAACAGCAAGCAGTTTCCGCAAGGTTCTATTCTCCCTCTACACACCCCGCCCCCGCTGGTAAAACCGTTAATTGCGGGCCAAGTCAAAGGAAAGATTCACCCGCCGCACACCGGACAGTCCGGGTCGCGGCTGAGCGTCACCGCGCGCGGCACACCGCCAAGACCGTCCAGCAGAACCAGCTTTCCAATCAGAGGTTTTCCCGCGCCGGTAATCAGTTTCAGCGTCTCCAGCGCCATCTGTGAGGCGATCATGCCTGTGACCGGACCGACCACGCCGACATCCTCGCAGGCTTCGGCCTCTGGCGGGGTTTCGGGCACGAAGCACTGATAGCAAGGTGCGTCCGCTTCGACGCCCGACGCAAACACAGACACCTGCCCCGTCCATCGTGAGGCCGCGCCTGAAACGAGGTGTCGGCCGGTCGCGTGAGCGGCTTGGTTGAGCGCGAACCGCGTTTCGAAATTGTCGGTGGCGTCGATGATGATCGACCCTGAGAGTGTGTACGCTTCGTTCCAGCGCTGCTGGCGTTCAGGCACGCGGCAATCCGGCGCTGCGGCCTTGAGGCGCCCGGCGAGGCGCTTCACCTTCGGCTTGCCAATGTCATCCTCGGTGAACTGGATCTGTCTCTGCAGGTTCGAGCGGTCGACAAGATCATTGTCCCAGAGCTCTATTTCGCCGACGCCCGCAGCGGCCAGATACATCGCACAGGGCCCGCCGAGCGCGCCGGCTCCAACAATCGAGACCTTGGCGCCGAGCAGCTTCTGCACGCCGGGGCCGCCAATCTCCTTGAGCAGGATATGGCGCTTGTGACGGTCCAGCTGCTCAGGGGTCAAAGCCATGGTCTCGCTTAGCAGGCCGGATGCCGCTAAGGCTACAGGCAATGACTGACTCGCCCACCAGCCTCCTGCCCGATACGATCTATTCTGCGCCCGCCAACTGGGTGGCGCGCGGCGCGGGGGCGCAGGGCAATCTCTTCCTCACCGGCCGCGCCGGCACCGGCAAAACGACCATGTTGCGCCGCTTCCTGGCCGAAGCCGGTGAGAACACCGTCGTGCTCGCACCGACAGGTGTCGCGGCGATGAATGCGGGCGGGCAGACGATCCATTCCTTCTTCAAATTCCCGCCGCGCCTGATCGAGCATTCGGACGTGAAGCGGTTGCGCGGGGTGCGCCTCATCAAGGCGATCGAGACAATGATCATCGACGAGATCTCGATGGTGCGTGCTGACATGCTGGACGCGATCGACAAGAGCCTGCAGCTCAATCGCGGCTCGAAACGCCCCTTTGGCGGGGTTCGCATGATCCTGTCGGGCGATCTTCACCAGCTGCCGCCCGTGGCGCGCGGCGAAGAAAGCGAGATTCTGAACGAGCGCTATGGCGGACATTATTTCTTCAACGCGCCCTGTTTCAAGGACGCCGAGTTTGCCCTGCTCGCGCTGAAACACGTGTTCCGCCAGGAAGATCCGCGCTTTCTGGCGCTGCTTGGCGCGATGCGGCAGGGCCGACTGACGCCCACCGATGAGCGGCTGCTCCAGTCTGTCGTGTCGAACCGGCGTGCGGTCGAAGCCAGCGAGACACATGTCGTGCTGACCCCGAACAATGCGAACGCCTTCCGGATCAACCAGGCGCGGCTTGAGGACCTGCCGGGCAAGCCGCATTCACTCGCCGCGAAGATCCAGGGCACATTTGACGAAAAATCCTACCCCACGGAAGCCGACCTTGAACTGAAGGAAGGCGCACGGGTGATGCTGATCAAGAATGATCCCGAGGGGCGCTGGGTGAATGGCTCGCTCGCGACTGTAGATGGCTTCAAGGGCGAGAATGTCCTCGTAGAGCTTGATGGCCACATCTATGAGATCGAGCCGGCCGCGTGGGAAAAGTATAAATATGAGCTCGACCCGGAGACGAAAAAAGTCTCACGCGAAGTGGTGGGGACCTTCAAGCAGGTGCCCCTCAGGCTCGCCTATGCCGTGACGATCCACAAGGCGCAGGGGCTGACGCTGGACAAGGTTTTCATCGATTTTGACCGGGGCATGTTCGCGCACGGACAGGCCTATGTGGCGTTTTCACGGGCGCGCACGCTTGAGGGGCTGGAGATTTCACGCGCGCTCAGGCCGCGAGATATGGTGATCGATCGCAATGCGTTTGCTTTTGGAAAGCTCGAGACGATCGAGGAAACAGACGCCTATCTGCTCGCAAAATTCGCGCAGGATGAGACGAAACTGCTCTAGGCGGCAGGACTAGGCGAGACGGCGGATTTCGTCGCGCAGACGCTCGTCCTTGTCGGTCGCGATCGTCTCAAGCACACGGACGCGCTCGCTCAAGCGTTCAACATCCTTGCGCAGGCGGAAAAGCTCCTCTTCGCTGGCAGCGCTGTCTTCGCGTTCGGATCTTACCTTGATCCAGTTGTTGATCACCCCGGCGGTGACAGCGATCATCACAATTATGACGATCATCGTAAACGGCGAATTGATTTCCATCGGGCGACCCTTTCTTATCGTAATTCGATAATAGGGAGGCTTTGGCGAAATTGCAAGCGCTAATCGGTGCGCTAACGACCCGTCGAGCCAAACCCACCTTCGCCCCGCACCGTCTCAGGCAGGCTGTCGACCTCTTCCCAGACAATCCTGGTCACCGGGGCAAGCACCATCTGGCCGATGCGTTCACCGCGCGCGATGGTGAAGGTTTCGTCTGAGTGGTTGATCAGGATGACTTTAAGCTCGCCGCGATAATCGCTGTCGATCGTGCCGGGCGAGTTCAGGCAGGTCAGGCCGTGCTTGGCTGCAAGTCCGGAACGCGGGCGCATCTGGATCTCATACCCCTCGGGGATTGCCACGGCGAGGCCAGTCGGGACCATGGTCCGCTCGCCGGGCTTCAGCTCGAAAGCCTCCCCTTCCGGATAGGCCGCGCGAATATCCATGCCGGCGGCGCCGAGCGTCTCATAGGCAGGTAGCGGCAGGCCTTCAAAATGGGGGAGCGGCTTGACCGCAACAGTCACGTTTTTCATGCGCTGGATAGGCTCCGGACTCGCATGAGGAGTCAAGCGTGCGGGGCGAGGTTTGCCTCAGGCCGCCAATAGCTCAATGCTGAGCGGGACGGCATCGGCCTCGACAGGGCGTTCATTGGTGGGGTCCGACGCCGTTTCGGAGGCCGTCGCCGTGGGCACTTCAACCGCTTCGCTCGGTGCGTCCTGTTTTTCGGCCGCCGCTGATCCGAGTGCTGCCGGGATAGCAATGTAAAGCGCCGCAATGGCAGCAAAGTAGAAGATGATAAGTCTCATTGGCTGGCGTCCATTCTGTCCGGTCTACAGGTCCATTCTGGCCTGCAAGAGTTGTCATATCGTATAGGCAAACACAGAAAAACGCCGGGCGGTTCCGTTTCCGCCACAGTCTGTCTTCAAGAGACGTTTGCGACGCGGGTTTTGAGATAGGCCAGCCGCTTCTCGAAGCCCGGATGGGATGGCAAGAGTTGCACAGCCCTTTGCGACGCCTTGATGGCCCTCGGAATATCGCCTTTCTCCTCATGCACCCGGCTCAGCCCGTGCAGGGACGGCGCGAATTTAGGGTCGATGGCGAGGGCGCTTCTGAAGGCTTTTTCGGCGCCATTTGCATCGCCCTTGCGCAGGAGGAGGCTGCCTGCATTCTGATAGAAGTTCGGCGTCGACTGGTCGCGTTCCAGGGCCTCATTCGCTCTGATGAGCGCGGCGTCCACATCGCAGAGCCGGCCGAGCGTGAGACTGAGATGATGGTAGAAGACGGCGTGGGCTGGCTGGATATCGATCGCTTTTTCGAAGCTCGCCCTCGCCGCATCGAACTCTTCACTGACGAATTGCAGCCGGCCAAGTTCGTACGGGAGTTGCGCGCGTTCAGGAAAGGCGGCGACGCCTTTTTCGAGCCAGTCCCGGGCCTTGTCAGGCTTCTCATCACTGCGAGCGTGCAGGCTCGCGCGGACATAGCCTTCCCCGATCGCAAGAAAATAGTCTGATGCCGCATCACCGCTGCTTCGGCCCGCCCAGTCGGCGGCCCAGCGGGCGCGAACGGCGTTATAAGTCTCGCCGTGCTCCAGTGTCAGATCGGCGGACAAACGCTGGTATAGCGCCAGCGCGGTCTCGATTTCCGGCAGTCCGCCATTTTCATCACCCTGCGAGGCTTTATGATTGCGCTGACCGGGATCGAGGAAGGCGGATATGGCGCGCCAGCCGCTCCGGTAATTGGCCAGTTTGCCGAGACCGATTGCGTTCATGGCTGGCCGCAAGGCTGCCCGCCAATCGTCCAGAAGCTGTTCATAGACCACCGCATGACGCGGCATGTCGCGCGTCACTGCTTCGGCTTCCAGCATATAGGTGATCCACAAGTTCAGCCCGTGCGCCGGTTCCAGCCCATCGCGCTTGCGCAGGGAGTTTGCCACTTCAATTGGATGCCGGGCGGCCAGAAGGGCTGCGCAGCGATAGCCGAGCCGTTCAGCCGCTTCGCGCCAGATCGGCAGCACCCGGGATAGCCGCGGATCCTTCAGAACAGCCAAATCGGTGCCCTCGAGCTCATCCTTGAGGATTTTTTCGGCGCCGGAGACGAAGTTTTCGTGCGGTTCGCTATCGAGTACATCGAGACGGATGGGCTTCGGGTCATACCAGACCCGGTCGAGGCTCCCCAGCAGCCGCTCATTGAGACGCAGCGCGGCCCGCGATTCCCAGAAGCCGCTCTTATTGGCATCATTGGCAGGCAGCAGGTCTTCGGCCACCTTGAAGCCCAGGAGGTTCAGGCAGCGCGTCAGGGCAGACGTGCCGGAGCGATGCATTCCGACGACGAAGATGAGCTGACGCGAATGCGGCGACTGGCCTGCCATGTCCTGTATTTCCCTGATGCGCGCCGAGGCTGCGTAGGCACGCTGTTTCCATTGCGATCTGGTTCCGGCTTAAGTCATCCTGAAATCGAAAACAAACCGCCTGCCCTGACTATATCCCGGCGGCCGGCCTGTGGCCAATGCAAGTGCGCCGGCTATTCAGCGGCGAGCTTGTGGCCGTCCGGGTCTGTCAGGGCACTGGCGACACGATCGGCAAGCTGGCGGGCAACCGAGGCCTTGTCCATGCGCGGCCAGCGCTCGACACCGCCGCGGGTGACGAGAGCAACTTCATTATCCTCCCCGCCCATCACATCGCCGGACACATCATTGGCGACGATCCAGTCGCAGCCCTTGCGCTTCATCTTGGCGATGGCGAGTTCTTCGACGTCATGGGTTTCCGCCGCAAAGCCTATGACCAGGCCGGGGCGGTTCTTCCGTTTTTTCGAAAGCGTGGCGAGGATGTCGGGGTTCTCCGACAACGTCAGGGTCGGCAGCGTCTTGCCTTCGTC
>NZ_JBARZC010000339.1:0-3070 GCF_049649345.1 Henriciella sp.
GCTCTATAGTGAGTATAAGGCTGAGCGCATCTGAAAGAGGCGCGTTCGCAGGGCCGCCAACGGCCCGTTTCCTCGATCATTTGGAGCGGCATCAGCCGGGGCGTAGCTCCGGTCAATGGAGAAGCCAGAACATTTCATCGTGCTGAGATACAAGCGCGTATCCTATAACAACCTCGGCGGCATCGAAGCCCACGGCAAGCGTCTTGGCGACGAGATGGATCATGTCGACGCCGCGCGCACGCACCTCAACGAATTCCCGATCGGGCACGAGCATCTTACCGACATTGCCCGCGAGCATGTCGCGAAGATCCAGTGCGAGAATGCGCGACGAAAGGCAGAGGGTCTCAGAAAGAGTCGGCACAGGGGCCAGGCGAAGAGGTTGATGGAGGACGTCCATGAGGCGAGCGACGATCCCGGAGCGCTGGCTGAACTTATTGGCTGGCCGTGGCATCCAAAGAACGAGAAACCGTTCACCGAGGGGCTGATCTCGATTTCTCATGAGTGGTTTTACGACGACCTCGGACAAGAAGATCCGAAGAAGGTCGATGCCTTCCGGTCCTTCGCCGAGCGGAGAAAGAACGCATGCTGCGTGAGCTCGGCGAGCCAATCATCAAGCGCAAGAACATTTCTCCATCACGCGGACGCGAGATCGCCGCGGCTGAGGTCGCCGAAGCGGCGCAGGACAGGGAGGCTGCCGCCGCGGAGAAGTCAGCCGCGGAACGGGATCGGGCGCAGGCGGCACAATCGCTTCAGAAGGTAGCCCAAGAACTCAAGGACGCAAAAGCGTCTCGCGAGACGGCCAACCGAAATCGGCGTATCGCCGAGGAAGAACGGGCGGCGGTCGCGGCCCAAGCGGAATCATTGCAGATTGGAACGACTGCTATCCTCGCCGAAGAGTTGGCCTACGCGCCGCCGTCAGGAGAGGCTGCCGAGCGCCTCACTTGGGGACGTAACAAGCCTGAAAGTCAGGAGCGCCGTGCTTGGCTGGCCGAGAAGATCAAACCGGCGAAAGAATGGTTGATCGGCTTCGCTCGCTCCGTGTTCGGGTCTCAACAGAGGATTGCGGCGGTTCGAGAGGAGCAGAAGACGCGCGCCCAGGCGATCGTCGATGCCGAAGCAAAAATGGGCCGCAGGCCGCCCGAAACCATGATTGATGTCGCTCGAGATAATGGCCGATCCGGGTTCGACCCGTCGCTCATCCCCGGCGCTTGGGCGGTCCCCAAGGACATGAAGGCCCAGCAGATCGACGAGCACCTCAGAAGCATGACGAATACTGCGATCTACGACGCCTATGCTCCCACGCGAGATGCCGGTGATTTTTCAGAGCATGCCGAAATACAGGCACGCTATCGGTCCGGGCTGCACCATCTCGCAAAGGAGGCGGAGAGGCGCGGGCTGGACGTCGAGCTGGGCGAGCATCACCCCGACAAAGCGACGGATGTCGATCGCGCGAAGCTGCATACAGATCTCGCCCCTGTGGCGATCAATGTTCGCAGGCGGGACCGCGACAGGGCAGTGATCCGGGGGAGCTGAGCCCAGGCGGGGCAAAGACCCGCCTGTTAAAGCCTCACTTCGTGCCGCTTGGCTTTGAAGGCATAGGGCCGGCCGGCATCGGAAGATCACCTGTTTCGGGTTCGTCAGACTTCCGTGCACTACGGGTCGGCTTGGCCTCTTTTGAACCCGTTTGACCATCGTCCGCAGGCCGCTGCATCGACGAGAGCATCGCAAACAACGATTCCCGTTCAGCCAGCCGGGCGTTCGCCTCTGCCAGTGCCTTCTCGGCGACGTTCAGCTTCTCTTGAAGCTCAATTACAGTCGCTTCGGCCTCGTCCGCACGCTTGCACTCCCCGTTACGGCCCGCCTCGACGATCGCGATGACCTCTTGGGCCTCCGCCATGTCGTTCCGGTGCCTTTCATCCTTTGCGGCCTGTGATCGGCGCAGATCGACGATCTCGTCGTTCTGAAGTGCGCGGGCCTTTGTCCACATCTCCTTCAATTGTTGCTCGTGGATCAGGCGAAGCTCATCGGGAATCTCCGGCGTATTGGCGAGACGAGTCTCGGTCGCCAACAGGCGCTGCTTCACTGCCCGGACGGCCGGGCACAACTTGGTATATGATCCTTTCACCTCCGCGTGCACCTGAGGCAGCGTGGGCATCTTGCCCTCGTTCTCGGCCATGAACGCCAGAATGGCGGTCTCGGTGCGGCGCAGGTAGTCTTGATCGAGGCCTGGCTCAGCTTCGAATTTCTTTTCGTGCTTGGACATCTGTCGTCTCCGACTGTGGGTGTAATACTCGGCAACGATAATACCGGGTAATACCGCCCCACCTCGGGACGGCACTCAGAAGATTGGTTGATGCTGACGGGCCCGGAAGCGCTTCAACGGCATTTCCGCGAGGAAATCTGTTGTAGCTTCGGCTGATTTCCGCGACGTTGCGGAAAACGCGAAGATTCACGATAAAGGACTGATATGCCTTCCCTCCTCGCCGACCTGAAAGGCGCCCTCGCCGCCCTGCCCGACCTCGTGAACGACGACGGAGAGCTCATCCGGGCCCGCGTGGAGGACCGCGCGGTGAATATGCAGGCTGACCTGCTCGCGGCGTTGATGGCCAAGAACAGCCTGCGCGAGGGGTTCTTTCAGGACGTCGGTGGAACGCTTGTCTTCGATAAGGTGCGGTTCATGCAGACCGTGACGATGCGGGATTTCCTGCCCGACAGCTTCACGGCCTTCGGCAACAAGATCGGGCTGTCCTCGGCCGGTGAGGCGCTGCGCAAGGGGCGCGAAGTAGTGCTGGACTGGCCCTACAAGGATTGCGTGCTGGCCGGGGGAATGACCCGCGAGGACCGCGGCGGCTCGGAGCGGTTCGTCAACCGCATCGTCGCGCCCGACGAAGTGATCCGGTTGGAAGAGCCCAAGGCGCTGCGTGGGTGGGAGCGATGGGATGCCGAAGCCGTGTCCGCGGGCGAACCCGGCAAGGTGACAGAAGTCACGGGGAGGGAGAACCTGCTGATCAAAGGGAACAATCTGTTCGCGTTGCATTCAATAATGGCTCTCCTGTCAAAGCGAGGTATG
>NZ_JBARZC010000340.1:0-2990 GCF_049649345.1 Henriciella sp.
GCGGTTGCCGCAGGCGGAAACTGCCCGCTATCGAAGCCCGATGAGGTGGTCGATGTGAACGGCGTGAAAGTGGCCGGATTTTCGAACCTGCCGGCCCGCCTGCCAGCGGACTCCTCCTCGCTTTATGCCAAGAATCTGATCGCCTTCCTGCCGCTCATCACGGCAGAAGACGGCGCGCTGAACCTCGACACTGATGACGAAATCGTCACCGCCATGCTGCTTTCGCGCGGCGGAGAAACCGTCAATGAAAGGCTGAAATCATGAAAGCCATCCCCGTAATCCTGTCGGCAGCGGCCCTCGCCCTGCCGGCGCATGCAGCCGAGATCGACGCGCTCAACCCGACCGTCTTCCTGGCCGCGATTTTCGCGCTTGCCTGCTTCGTCGGGTATTATGTCGTCTGGTCGGTGACCCCGGCCCTTCACACCCCGCTCATGGCCGTAACCAATGCGATCTCCTCGGTGATCATCGTCGGCGCGATTGTCGCCGCGGCGGCATCTGGCCTGATCAATGGCGGCTGGATCGCCAAGGCGCTCGGCGGCCTCGCTGTGGCGCTTGCCAGCGTGAACATCTTCGGCGGCTTCCTCGTCACCCAGCGCATGCTGGCGATGTACAAGAAGAAGGGGGAGTAGACCTTGGAACAGTTTGCAAACACCTGGGCCCCGCTCCTCTATCTCGTTGCGGGTATCCTCTTCATCCTCGCCCTTCGCGGCCTCTCCAGCCCGGCCACCAGCCGGAAAGGGAACCGCAATGGCATGATCGGCATGGCCATCGCCGTCGGAACGACGCTGGTCCTGCTCTGGGAAAGCCTCGACGCGGTGACCTGGGGCATCTTGATCGGCGGCGCGGCGATTGGCGGCACGATCGGTGCGATCATTGCCCGCCGTATCGCCATGACGGCAATGCCGCAGCTTGTCGCCGCCTTCCACTCTCTGGTCGGTCTCGCCGCTGTGCTTGTCGCAGCCGCTGCGCTTTATGCGCCGCTCGGTTTCGGCATCGGGACGGTCGGAAACATCAATTTCGTGTCGCTGATCGAGCTTTCGGTCGGCTCTGCGATTGGCGCGCTGACCTTTACCGGCTCTATCATCGCTTTCGCAAAATTGAATGGAAACATGTCGGGCGCGCCGATCATCCTGCCAGCAAGGCATATCCTGAATATCGCGCTTGCCGCAGGCATCGTGGCGCTGGTCGTCGTGCTGATCCTGTCGAGCGGCGCTGCGACATGGGCATTCTGGGCGCTTACCATCCTGGCGCTGATCCTCGGCATCACGCTGATCATCCCGATTGGCGGGGCCGACATGCCGGTCGTCGTCTCGATGCTGAATTCCTATTCGGGCTGGGCGGCAGCTGCGCTCGGCTTCACACTCGGCAATTTCGCCCTGATCATCACCGGCGCGCTGGTCGGCTCATCCGGCGCGATCCTGTCCTACATCATGTGCAAAGGCATGAACCGGAGCTTCATCTCGGTGATCCTGGGCGGCTTCGGCGCGGAGGATGGCGGCGCCGCCGCAGCAGGCGCGCAGGTCGACCGCCCGTTCAAGCAGGGCTCTGCCGACGATGCAGCCTTCATCATGAAGAATGCCTCCAAGGTCATCATCGTGCCGGGATATGGCATGGCGGTGGCGCAGGCCCAGCACGCGCTAAAGGAAATGGCCGAGCTTCTGAAAGCCGAAGGCGTGGACGTAAAATACGCCATCCATCCGGTCGCCGGCCGGATGCCAGGGCACATGAACGTCCTGCTCGCCGAGGCGCAGGTGCCGTATGACGAGGTGTTCGAGCTCGAAGACATCAATTCTGAATTCAACACGTCGGATGTGGCCTTCGTGATCGGCGCCAATGACGTGACCAATCCGGCGGCCAAGACCGACACGGCCTCGCCGATCTATGGCATGCCCATCCTCAACGTGGAGGACGCAGGCACGGTCCTGTTCATCAAGCGGTCCATGGGGTCAGGCTATGCCGGCATCCAGAACGAGCTGTTCTTCAAGGACAATACGATGATGCTTCTGTCGGATGCGAAGAAAATGGTCGAAAATATTGTGAAAGCTTTGTAGCCGGCAGCGTTTGACGTGCAGAAACAGAAAAGCCCGGCTGTAATGGCCGGGCTTTTCTTTTCATATCTTTCAGAAGATGAGCCGCCTCGCTCTATCCTGCAGCGCTGGCCCGCGCCGCATCGCCAGACCAGCTGGCCGCAGGCAGCGCCTCGATTTCCGGGCGCGCGAAAAAATAGCCCTGCATCAGGCTCACGCCCATGTCGCCAAGCGTCTCGCATTCGGCCGCCGTCTCCACGCCTTCGCAGATCGGCGTCACGCCCAGGTCGCGCGCCATGGTCAGCACGTTGTCGACGATCACCTGTTTGGCACGGTCGCGATCTACATTGCGGATCAAATCCATGTCGAGCTTGATGAAGTCTGGCTGGAACGCTGCCAGCAGGTTCAGACCGGAATAGCCCGCCCCGAAATCGTCGATCGCGGTCAGGAAACCCATGGAGCGATATGTGCGAAGGATGTTCAGGAGATGATCGGTGTCGAGCCGCTCATTCTCGGTGAACTCGAACATGATACGGTTGAGAGGAAAGCCAGTCTCCATTGCAACCGCGAGCGTCTGGCGGATGCAGGCGCGCGGCTCGTAGACCGCATTGGGCAGGAAATTGATCGACAGTAGCGGCGCATGCTCATGGTCTTTCAGACCAAGACCGGACGCGGTGCGGATGGCGGACGTCCGGCACTGCTGGTCAAATGAATAGCGCGTCGCTTCGCTGACCTGGGACAGAACAGTCCCGGCCCCTTCCCCATTGGCGCCGCGCACAAGCGCCTCATAGGCGTGCGCATGCCGGTCGGCGACGTTGAGGATGGGCTGGAAAGCCATCGTGATTTCGAGATCGAGCGTCTGGCTCTCGCGGCAGCGATTGCAATCAGGGGTCTTCATGGGGGCCTCTTCGTAGAATGAAGTGAGTATGCCCCTGCAAGGTTATAAATTCCTTTCATTTCATC
>NZ_JBARZC010000341.1:0-3619 GCF_049649345.1 Henriciella sp.
CGAGATCGATATCAGGCGGGCCTCGCTTGAAGTGGCGTTGGATGACGCGGCGGTGGATGAGGCTCGCGCGCGGCTGGAGGGGCTGAAGGCGGCGCAAATCGAGAAGCTGGGCGCAGACGGGCTGAGCGTCGAGGAGACCGCGGCGCTGCGCTATGCCGGCACCGATCCGCGGATCGACGTGCTGTTTGGCGGCGCGGGCGAGATGCGGCAGGCCTTCGAGGCCGCGCACCAGAAACAGTTCGGTTTTGTCACGCCGGGGCGCGGGCTGGTGCTTGAGAGTGTCGGCGCTGAAGCGCGGCGGGCCGGGGCGGCGGCGGCCTTCCAGCCGGTCGACGCCGGTGACGGAGCCGCGCTCGAAGCGATCCGCCAGGCGCGGATGTGGAGCGGCGGGGAGATGGTCGACGCACCCGTCCTTGTCCGGAGCAAATTGCGCGCGGGCGATGAGATTCCCGGTCCGGCCCTTATCGCGGAGGAGACGGCAACGACCGTGATTGATGCGGGCTGGTCTGCGCAGGTGGCCGAACGCGGCGAACTTGTCCTGACACGGACGGTCCTGCAGGCGCGCGCAGACGTATCGGCTGGGGGTGCGCCCGACCCGGTGCTGCTGGAACTGTTCAACAATATGTTCATGGCCGTGGCCGAGCGGATGGGCGCTGTGCTCCGCGACACGGCGACCAGCGTGAACATCAAGGAGCGGCTCGATTTCTCCTGCGCGGTGTTTGACGCCGAAGGTCGGCTGCTCGCCAATGCGCCGCATATGCCGGTGCATCTCGGCGCGATGGGCGAGAGCGTGCGCACCGTGCTCAAGACGCGGGGCCCGAGCCTCAAGCCCGGCGACATGATCGCGCTCAACAATCCGTTCAATGGCGGCACGCACCTTCCTGATATTACAGTGGTTTCTCCGGTGTTTGACGCGGGCGGAAAGACGATCCGCTTCTTCGTCGGCAATCGCGGGCACCATGCCGATATTGGCGGGCTGACCCCGGGCTCGACCCCGCCGGATGCGACACGGCTGGAGGAAGAGGGGGTCGTGATTGATGATTTTCTTGTGCGCGAGGCGGGCGAATTTCGTGAGGACGCGTTTCGCGCGCTGCTGACCGGGGCGAAATATCCGGCACGTAATCCGGAGGCGAACATCTCTGACATGCGCGCGCAGATCGCTGCGAATGAGGCCGGCGCGCGCGACATGCTGGCGATGATTGCGCGCTATGGCTGGGCGGGCGTTGCGGCTTATGCCGGCCATGTCATGGATAATGCCGAGGAGAGCGTGCGGCGGGTGATCGACCGGCTGTCCGATGGCGAGATGCGCGTGGACATGGATGACGGGCTGCCGCTTTGCGTGTCCGTGAAGGTGCACCGTCAGGCGCGCTCTGCGACCATCGACTTCACAGGCACAGGGCCGCAGCGGCCGGGCAATTTCAATGCGCCGCCTGTGGTGACGCGCTCTGCTGCGCTTTATGCGTTTCGCTGTCTTGTCGAGGATGATTTGCCTCTGAATGAGGGCTGCCTGCGGCCGCTGGAGCTGGTCATTCCGGAGGGGTCGTTCCTCTCGCCCTCGCATGGCGCAGCGGTGGTTGCGGGCAATACCGAAGTCAGCCAGGCGGTGTGCAATGTCCTGTTCGGTGCGCTTGGCGCATGTGCGGCGGCGCAGGGGACGATGAACAACCTCCTCTTCGGCAATGCGCAGTTCCAGTATTACGAGACGATCTGCGGCGGCGCCGGCGCCGGGCCGGGCTTTGACGGGGCCCACGCGGTCCACACGCATATGACCAATACGCGGATCACCGATCCTGAAATTTTCGAGCTTCGCTATCCGATGCGGATCGAGCGATTTGCCATCCGGCAAGGGTCAGGCGGGGCCGGTGCACACCGCGGCGGCGATGGCGCCATACGGACAATCTTTGTCCTGACGGCGTGCGAGGCGACGCTTGTGGCGTCCTCTCGAAAGGCTGCGCCGTTCGGGCTTGGCGCGGGCGAAGCGGGCAAGGTTGGAGAGCAACGCGTTGTGCGCGCTGATGGCAGTGTCGAAGCGCTGGACGGGGTCGCCCGTGTGGATCTCGGAGCTGGCGATATCATCAGCATTGAAACGCCGGGCGGCGGCGGCTGGGCTTAGGCCGATTTTGTTTCGCCCGCTTCGGTTTGCACTTTGCAAATCTCGGCAAGCGTGCGCTTGAGCTGGCGAAAGTCGACTGGTTTTCTCAGGATACGGACCTTGTCATATGTTTCCGGCAGGGTGCCGACACCCAGGCCTGTGACGAAAACGAAAGGCACGCCGCGCTGCCAAAGGGCCTGGGCGATCGACAGGGACAATTCGTCATAGAGCTGAAGATCGAGCACGGCGGCATCGATATTTTCCTGATCGAGCGCCGCCATGGCGCCCTCGACAGAGCTGACCGGACCGGTAACGGCATAGCCGAAGGATTCGACTTCTACCTTAAGATGAAGCCCGACCATCAGCTCGTCCTCGACGATCAGGATGTTGGGGCGTTGGGGCATAATTCGGGTCCAGACAAAACTCATTGTCGGAACCAACGGGGCCGGGCCTGCAGAGTTCCGAAAAAATCAACTTATGGATTATTAACCATAGCTCGACCTGCAATGTGCGCCTTCAGGCAGAAAGCGGCGGGGCGGCCTCAGGGATAAAGGGCTGGACGACAATAAAAGGGGCGAAGACGGAGATACCGTCTTCGCCCCGATAATTGGGTTCAAAAGGTCCCGGTGACTAACCGCCGAATTTGATCCGGGCACGGACCCCGATCGTGCGCGGCGCGCCGAGCGTGGCATAGTGCGTGCGCACCGTGACCGGATCGCCATTGATGTCGGAGACGATCTGGTTCGCCAGTGGTGTGCCGACAAAGCCGGTCTCGACATACTCGTCGAACAGATTGTTGACGTAAAGCGCGACGGACCAGTCTTCGGCCTCATAGGTCGCCTTGGCATTGGCGAGGCCATAGGACGGGATGGCCACTGACGACCCGCGTCCACCGGTCCGGGTCAAAATATCACCCTGCCAGGCATAGGAGCCGTTGAAGATCAGCTGATTGCCGTTCTGCAGCGGCACATAATACTGGCCGAAGACAGAGAACTGGCTTTCAGGCGAGCCGGGCAGGCGGTCGCCGGCCAGGCCATCCTCGAACGCCGTGCCGAAGCCTGGCGGCGAGATCGTCCGGATCAGGAAGGGCACGTCTTCGGTCAGCTCTGTTTTCGCATAAGAATAGGACCCGCGAAGGTCGAACTGATCTGTGACCCGCCACGTGCCCTGAAGTTCGACACCCTTCGATTCAGCGCCGGACGCATTGACAGTAATCGGGATGTTCGCGTTCACCGTCGCCGAGGCAACCTGTGGATCGGTCCATTCGACATAGAAGATCGCGCCGTTCAGGACGAGATCACCGCCGAGCCAGGCTGTTTTTGCGCCGATTTCGTAATTGGTGGTCTGGTCCGGGCCATATTCGCGTTCGTCGAACTGGGCGATGTCGCCTGGATTTGGGCCATATTGCTGGCCGGGCGCGAGGGCACAGGCGCCCTGCGTCGCATCCGGATCATAAGGCGCGCAATCGCCCAGACCATTATTGTTACCGATCCTGTAGCCTTCACTGATTGTGAAATAGCCAAGAAA
>NZ_JBARZC010000342.1:0-2081 GCF_049649345.1 Henriciella sp.
ACCGGAGTGCAAATTAACTTGCTGAAGTCGTTTCATTTCGTGATGCATCCACAGACGTAAGGATGAAACGTGCGATATGCTTAAATTTTCTCTACGAAAGCAGCGAAGTAATAGTCCGCAACAGTTCTTTGGGATCGTAGGGCTTTTTTACCATTGGCGCATGCTGGAAATCAGGCGCCTCGGCGTCGGTGCCAGTGTATCCTGAGATGATGACAAATGGAATATTCTGTTCTTTTAGGACAGCGGCCACCGGAGCCGAAGACTCGCCATTTAAGTTCATATCGAGCGTGACGACATCCGGGCGCTCTGTTTCAAGTGCCGCAAGCGCGCTCTGGATGTTGCGTGCTGGTTCGAGCACTTCGATCCCCTGTTCCTCGAAAAACATCTCGAGATCCATGACCAGTAGCACTTCATCCTCGACAATGAGCAAGCGGTAGCCTGTCACATCCTCCGTCTTTTCATCGGACACGGTGCTCACTCTCCTTTCGCCGCGGGGAATATGATCTCTGCCGTCAACCCCTCTGGGCTGAAGCGCAACTTCGCTGAACCATCGAGTTCGTAGGCACTGGCGCGCTCGATCAGTTTTGTGCCAAATCCTTTGGGGCTGGTATCAGCGATCGGTGGCCCTCCGAATTCTGTCCACAAAAGCCGAAGCTGTCGATCACTGCCAATATCTGGCGCGTCCCAAGTGACCCTAAGCTTGCCGTCCGCAGTGGACAGAGCGCCATATTTCGAGGCGTTCGTTGCAAGTTCATGCAAAATTAACGCGAGGCCGAGACCTTGTTTTGGAGTGAGCCGGGTCTTCGGTCCGTCGACGACTTGATCTATCGCGCCATCCCGGTCGTAGGCCTCCAACGTGGCCCGAACCAAGGTTGCAAGGTCGGCGGATTGCCAGTTCGTATCAAGCAGCTGATCGTGAGCACGTGCCAAGGCCTGGATGCGTCCGATGAACCTGCCGCGGTATTGCTCTGTCGTCATGCTTGCGACACCAGGCTGGCGCGCAAGCGCCTGGACCACCGCGAGAGTGTTCTTGACCCTGTGGCTGAGTTCACGCGTCAGCAACCGGCGCTGGTCTTCAGCTTGCTTCCGTTCCGAAATGTCACGAAACAGGACACCGATGCGATGCTCATCCTCGCCGTCCACCGGAAAGGCATAGCTTTCGTAGTAGCGGCCCAAACCCGATGCCGGTGCTTCGAACCGCTCGGGTTTTTGGGTCAGCGCGATCCGCCCGTAAGTCTCGACCCAGTGATCCTCGAGCTCGGGCACGAGCTCGCGCGCGGTCCGGCCAAGGGGCTTTTCAAGGCCGGTCTGGCGCGAAAAAGCGTCGTTTACCTCAATGAACTTGTAATCGACCGGTGCGCCGTCGTCGGAGAAGACCATCTCGAAAATTCCAAAGCCTTCGTCGATTGAATTGAAGAGCGTCTGATAGCGCTGCTGGCTTTCTGCAAGCTGCTGCTCCGCCATGAGGCGCGACGTGATATCCACGAAGGTCAAGACGACACCATCAATCCGATCTTCAATCGTGCGGTAGGGCCGGATACGCATCATGAAGCATCTCCCGTCTTGGGAGGTGACCTCGGTTTCAAGCGGCGAGAGATCGCGCAGCACCCGCCGCGCGTCCGTTTCGATAGCGTCATAACGCAGACGGTGCGTGAAATCGGTAATACTACGTCCGGTGTCCATATCCGTCACGTTGAAAAGATCGCCAATTGCGGGCGTGAACATTCGTATTCGGAGCTTGGCGTCCAGAAACAGAGTGCCGATTTCGGTCGCTGCGGTCAGGTTTTGGAGGTCGCTATGAGCTGTGGAAATACTTTCGAGCTTGATCTTCAGTTCGGAATTTACGGTCTGAAGCTCTTCGTTCATCGACTGAAGCTCTTCCTTCGACGTCTCGAGTTCCTCGGAAGTAGAGCGGTATTCCTCGTTAATGGATTGGAGCTCTTCGTTCGCGGCCCGCAGATCCTCGATTGCCGTTTCGTGTTCTGAGCGGCTTCCAACCAGCGCCTCCTGTGCTGCCTTTAGTTCGGTGTGAAGGCGACGCACCTCGTCATCGCGGACCTCACCCTCATCGATATCCTCGT
>NZ_JBARZC010000343.1:0-6493 GCF_049649345.1 Henriciella sp.
GCCGGATGAGCAGGGCGCGGTCCGGTCACCGACGGAAATCATCGCCCGCCTGCGCCAGCTGACCAATGACATTGCCGGCCATTTCGGCCGCCTGAAGCGCGAGATCATCGTGCCGATCGTCATGCGCGTGCTCGATATACTCGACCAGTGGGATCTGCTGCCGACCATGGTGCGGATCGACAATCTGTTCGTGACGGTGCGTGTGCTGTCAGCGCTTGCCGATACCCAGGCGCTTGATGACGCCGACCGGGCTGTGCGCTGGCTGGCAACGGCGCTCGACATTCTCGGGCCAGAGCAGATCGATCTCGTCGCGGACCGTGTGCGGGCTGTCCAGTACCTGCACGAGGTCATGAACGCGCCGACCGAAGTTATCAGGACGCCGGACGAGACCAAGAAAAACGTCGCCAATGCGCTGGCCATTGGCGAAAAAATTGTAGCCGACCAGCAACAGGACCCCCAAAATGCAGGAAACCCAGCTCAATCTGCGCCAGGAACATGAAAAGCTGCTCGAGCTCGCCGAGGACTTATTCGGTGAGGACGGGCGCGACCAGGTCAGCAAGGCCGAGAAGCACAGGCGCGATCGCGCCTATGCGGATGCGGCAATGGCCAAGGCGATCAAGCGGACGTTCAGCTCCAATCACGGCCGCAAGACGCTTGCCTGGCTGAAATCGATCACGGTCGACAGGGAGGTGGTCGGCTTGGCTGAATTACTCGAGGAAAAGCCGGAAGACCGCGTCCTCCTCCAGGCCGGACGCGCCGGCGGCAATGAAATCTACCTGCAGGTCATTCTCGCAATGGCCCAGGCAGACGCTCTTGAAAACCAGAACGGAGACGAAGAATGAGCCCCAGACATATGAAATGGTTCATGCGCGGCGAGACCGCGCTTAACCCCTTTCTTTGCCATGCTGATGATGGCAGCGGCGATGACGACAAGGGTGGCGGGGGTGGCGGCGCTGACGACAAAGGCGGCGGCGCTGACGACAAGGGTGGCGGCGCGGACGACAAGGCAAAGGGTTCGCTCGGCGACAGGCTGAAAGGCCAGCAGCAGCAGGACGACAAGGGCAAGAACCCGCTCGACAAGGTCGACCCGCCGAAAGATGGCGCTTTCGATCTCGCCCAGATCCCCGAAGCCTATCGCGGCAAGGATGCCGATGAGACGCTGGGCAAGATGTTCGGCAAGCTGAAAGAATACGAGACAGCCGCAGAGGCGCGCGGCAAGGCGCCAGAGCGAGCCGAAGACTACCCCTTGAAGCTCAGCGAGACAGCGGCAAAATTCTTCAACCCCGAAACCGATCCGGTGATCGCGGCTGTGCGCAAGATCGCGCTCAAGCAGGGCATGGGCTCGAATGAGTTCCAAAGTACGTTCGGGCCGGTCATGGAGGGCCTGGTCGAGAGTGGACTGATCGATGAGCCGCTCGACCTCGACAAGGAAGTCGAGAAGCTGGGGGAAGATGGCCCGAAGCTCTACAGCCAGGCCGAAGGCTACATCCAGCGCCAGGAGACCAAGCTCAAGGATCTTGCCGGCAACGCCAAGGCCGACATGGAGGACGTGATCGGCGAGATGAAGCTGCAGCTGGAAACCGCTTCAGGGATCAAATACCTCAATTATGTCGCCGGTCTGAAAGCCGAGCAGGGGCCGGGCGTGCCGGGTGACCCGCTGTTCTCGGGCGAGATCACGCGCGATAAAATTCGCAAGATGCGGCAGGATCCGCGCTTCGACACGACCAGCCGCGAGCACGATCCGGACTATCGCAAGCGTGTCGACGAGCTCGCCAGGCAAGTGATGGGCGGCTGATCGGCTGGCCTGAAAGTCAACACAGGAAAACCGCGCTTATCGTCCTGCTCTTCAATCACCCATGACGGGGACAAGAGGAGCAGGGCATGAGCGACGGCGTAAATCCAACATTCCCGGAATGGATGCAGACCGAGTGGGATGACAAGATCATCCATCTTTATCAGGATCATGGTGGCCGTGTCGCCAATACGGTCCGCAAGAAAGTCGTCACTGACGCAAAGGACATGATCTTCCGCACGATCGGCAAGATCACGGTCGAGAAGATTACCGGCGACGGCAAGCGCAAGCGCTCCGGCGCGAAGCGGCAGAAAATCACGCTGACGCCCGAGGCCGTCGGCACGCTGCTCGAGGTCAAGGAAGCCGACCTGCTGCGCCTGACGCCGGACGATCGCGATCACCAGCAGCTCGAAGCCTACAAGGCCTTTTCGCGCGATCTCGATGATGTCGTCGTCGCGGCCGGTGTGGCCGGCGCCAAGTCGACATCGATCGGCGGGTCGGGCGGCACCGACTTCATGTCGCCGGTCATGATCGGCTATATGTGGGAAGAGCTGAATGCCCAAGGCATCTATCAGGGCGAGGAAGAAGTCTATTGCCTGATCAGCCCGCGCATGCACTCCCACCTGATGCGGTTCAAGGAATATGCGAGCGCTGACTATGTCGGTCGCGATCTGCCCTTCAAGATGAAGGGTAAAACCTATCACGACATCAACTTCATCACTTTCTCGCGCCTGCCGGTGTCGAGCAATGTTCGCACGGGCATCTTCTACACCTATGAGAGCCTCTGCCTCGGCATCCTGCAGCAGCAGCGCACGATCTGGTCCTGGGAAAATACCGAGGATCTCTGGCTCGGCAACATGAAGGCCGAGCGCGACGCTGCGCGCCTGATCGAGAATGGTGTCTTCAAGTTCGAGGTGAATGAGGCGATCACGCCGGAAAGCATCGATCCTGAAGCCTATACGGCGTCCTAATCCATGGTCGGGCCGGTGAGCGGCCCGCCTGATCTAACCTTGCTGGCCCTGGAGGGGTAAATGGCACTGACAACTGCAAATCTTCGCCGCGTTTCAGAAGGCTGCGCCGATGGTGAAAAGCGCCACGGCCGGTTCATGTACAAGACCGATGACACCAAAGCCCAGGTCGAGACCAATGGCTATTTCGATGCAGCGGCCGAGCACTTCACAGAAGGCGTCGGCGACGTTCTCGAAGTCATCACCGATGCCGACGGCACCCCGGTCCTGCACACTTATCTCGTGACGCGCACGGCCGGCGGTATTGCGCTGACGCTCTCCGTCGCGACAGCGGCAGCATAAGGCTTCCCTCCTCCCGGGAAGGGGCGATGTGGGGCGGGCGGCGCGCTGGAGACAGCCGCCGCCCGTTTTCGTTGACAGGCCAGAAAGGATCCCCCGATGAGCGAAGCAGCGACCCAGGCGAAACTCTCCATCTTCAATGATGCGATGGATGTCGCCGACAAAAAGGCGATCGAGGCCTTCGGCTCAGACAGCCCGACAGGCGCGCAGGCTTCGAGGCGGTTCGCGCGTGTCGCCGAATTCATGCTGGCGATCTATCCCTGGACCTTCACCAAGAGTTTCGTGCAGATGTCGAAGCTCGCCACACCGCCGGCGAGCCTGTTCGATAATGTCTTTGAAGCCACGGGCGGCGGCACGGTCCTGGCGCTCTATGATGATCTGGAGTGTACCCGGCCCTTCCTCGATTTTCGCAAGCTGGGCGCCTATTACCCTGCCAATGCCGATGCCCTGTGGGCTGAAGTGCGCAGCAATGTCCCGGATGACAGCATCCTCAGATGGCCGCAGGCCTTCCGTGAGGCGATGGTCAAGGCGCTGGCGGCCGACCGTGTCGACAGCCGGACGAAGCGCGCCGATCTCCTGGCGGAGGCCTTCGGCACGGGCGACGCCTATCCGCGCGGCGGCCTGATGGCGACGGCGGCCGAGGAGGACGGCCAGATCGAGCCGGGCGGTGTGATGACGCTGCAGCTTGGCTCATTGCTGGATGCGAGGCGGTCATGAAATATACCGCGCCCCAATTCACCATGAATGCCGGGATCTACAGCCCGGAGCTTGCCGAGCGCGAAGACACCGAAGCGTATTATGCGTCGGTCCGCGACATGCTCAATATGCGGCCTGTGGCTGAAGGGGGCGCGGATCTGCGCCAAGGGCTGGCAAGAGGCAGCCTGCAGCGCGGCGCGCTGACGCTGACCGAGCTGGATGGCGTGACCTTCACCGCGCATGCGAGTGCGAGCTTCACCGAAGCCGGCGAGGATCTGACGGATGCCGGCGGCGGCGTGACCGATCCGCCAGTCTATCCTGGGTTTGACCCTGATGATCTCTGGCTCGATGGCATTTCGGGAGTGTATGCGTGAACGCGACAGGCGCTTTATCCCTTTCAAGCATTCCGGCCGTCACCGGCATCGTTCTCCTGACAATGGCGCTCAATGCTAGTGTCAATGTCGGGGCGGTCGATCTTTATGGCGCTGCGATCACCGGCGACACAGAGGGCGAGCTGCACCTTGAATATTCGACGAACGGGTCGACCTGGACCAGGGCGGGGCCGACCGTTCCGGTCTACGCCACTGCGCGCGATGTTCGCCTGCCGGTTGCGCCGGACATGGTCAAGCCAGTTACACATCTGCGTCTTGTGATCGACAATGGATCGCCTGTCTCCGGGGAGGCGTTCTCTGCGTCCTCTGTAACAGTGCTGACGCAGGCCGCGCCTGATGGCAATATCCGCTTCTGGCCATTCTCTGCGCCGGAAGGGGCGGCCTATATGCTGGCCGTGACCGGCGGTAATGCCGATGTCTATCGCGATGGTGGGTATAAGGCGTCCATCCCCTTGCCCTATTCGACGAGCCAGGTGCTTCGCGTCCGGACAGACAAGCGGCTCGATACGCTGATTGCCAGTCACGAAAACGTCCCGGAGCACCTGGTTATCAGGGATGATGCCGATGATGCCTGGATATCCAGGCCTGCGGTTTTCAAGAACGTTCCGCTCGAGCAATTTGAGGGCGAGACTTATACGAACGGCAAGAATGAGAAGCAGGTGCTCTTCTTCAGGGGGTTCTCGGGTGGCGATACGTTTAATATCGTGCTCGACGGCGAGCGCACCAGTAATGTCGCGGTGCCGGCGAGCTTCACGGGCATCGAGACGGCCGTGAAGTCGGCGCTTGAGGCGCTCGACAATCTCGGTGCCGGCCAGACGATCTGTACCAAAACCGGGAACAAGGAAGTCACTGTCGAATTTACAGGCGACGCCGGTCAGAAGGACTGGCCGCAAATGTTCATCTCCGTCGTCGACAGCACTGACGGCGTCGGCGTCGTCTCGACGATCCAGGAGGGCGAAGAGGGCGGTGAAGCGATGATAAGCCCGAGCCGGGGCTATTCGCGCTGCGCGATGTTCTGGAGCGGGCGGACAAACCTGCTCGGCCTCAAGGCCCTGCCACTGACCGGGATCGCGACGCAATATGGCGATTATTTCAATTTCAACCAGGGCTCGGCGCGCGCGACCGACGGGCTTGAATACCTGATCGACAGCGATGATGATGATGGCGTGCGCGCGGTCCAGAAAAAAGCGCGCCATCCGCTGCTTTTTACGTCTTCGGGTTGCTGGTATCTGCCGGTCGATGCCCTGTCGGGCGAAACCCCGCCGGGCGCCTTGCCGGCCTCGCAGGTGGGTTTCGAGGATGTCGTGCCCCCGCTGGCTTTTGATGGCGGCACGATGTTTGTCCAGTATGGCGGCACGATCGTCAATTATCTCGAATGGACGGGCGGCGACGGTGAATGGGTGGCCAGCGATGTGTCCGTGCGCGCGAGCCACCTGATCGTCCGGCCTGTCGACGCGGCGGTGCGCGAAAGCGCGCGGGGCTACAAGTCGGCCCTCTATCATCTCATTCGCGAGGATGGCGAGGTGGCAAGCTTTGTCTCGAAACGCTCTGAGAATGTCGCCGGCTGGGCCCGGATGACCACGCCGGCCGGCAGGATCCTCGCCATGAAGGCTGATAAGCTCGGCCGAATCTATGCGGCCGTGAGGCGTGTCGCCGGCGAGACTGTCCATTGGACGGTCGAGACGGAGTCAGCCGCCCTGACGCTGGATGGGGGCGCCATTGTCGAGCTCGACAATGAGGACACGATTGCGGCGCCGCAGCTCGACGGCCTGCCGGTCTGGGTTACGGACGGCAATAACGCCTATGGTCCTGTCACTGTGTCCGGCGGAGAAATCGTGCTCGATGAGCCGCTGACGGGAAGCGTCGAATATGGCCTGCTCTATGACGCCTGGATCGAGCCGCAGGATGTGCGCGGCAATACGGAGATTGGCAGCCTCGCAGGTGTGCTGAAGCATGTGCAGAAAGTTCGCGTGAAGCTCCTGTCCAGCCTGCCGCCGAAGATCTCGATCTATGACAAGGCCTGGCCGATGGAGGTCAGCGCCGATGCCATCCAGGAAGGGCTCGACACGACGGCCGGCCCGATCGCCGGCAGGATCACCGGCTGGGTCGAGCAGGATGATTTTGACGGGGATGGTGAAACGGCTGATTTCCGCCTGTATCGCCACTTGCCCGGCCCGTTCCGGATCCAGGCGATCAAGACCACCATCAACATTCCGAAGGAGGATTAGGCCATGGCTTCTGTGCTAATTGCGATCGGCACAACGGTCGCCTCGGGCGCGGCGGCAGCCGGCGGCACGATCGCCGGC
>NZ_JBARZC010000344.1:0-2091 GCF_049649345.1 Henriciella sp.
CCATTTCACCGGCCGGGGCAGGGATCGATTCAAGATTTATCTCGGCCTTGCGCAGCGCGCGTTCAGCCAGCGCTTTCCAGCGTTCGGGACGGATCCATTCGGCATAGTCGGCGCGGCCACCTGCACCTGCTGAAGCCGATTCGCGGCGCCCATCCTTTTCGAGCGTCACTGAAATGTTGAGCCGCACGAGCGGGCGCACATCGTGGAATGCATCGCCGCCCGGTCTCAGAACATCGATTTCTTCATGGCTTCCGGCGAGCGATACCGACACCTGCACCACTTTCGGGTCCCGAGCGCGCACCCATGCATCGATTTCCGCGAGCAGGTCGGTCTTGACCGAAAAGCCAGGGGTTTCTGTTGGGTCGATGGGGGCGTAGAGGCGGCGATTGACCGGCTGCGGGCTTAAATCAAGTGACCCCTGATAGCCGCGCTTGGCCGCCGAAGCGGTAGAGGCGGCGCGCCTGATGGCGTCGATGGTCAGTTCACCGGAATGGGCATTGCCGCTCGTCTCGCCCGCCACAACGCGCAGGCCAAACCCCTGCGCGGTATCGAAGGCGGCAGATTTGAGACGGCCGTCATCGAATAGGAAGCTCTCTGAGCGCGATTGCTGGATATAGATGTCGCCATCATCGGCGCCTTTGCAGGCGTTAGCGAGAATGTCGGTTGCCGCGTGACGGTCAAAAGGGAGTTCTGTCGTAGCCATGACTGAAACAATGGGCGCTCGCGCCAGCGACTGCAAGCGCCCAGTCTCAGCGTTTATTGCTCGACGGTAAAACGACGAAGCTGGCGCTCGGCCAGGTCCCAGTCAGGCTTGAGCTCAAGTGCTTTCTGGAAGTCGTAATAGGCGCCCGCAACATCGCCCGTATTCTCGCGGGCAATGGCGCGGTTATAATAGGCGGCGAAGATGTCTGTCGATTCGAGCTCGATCGCCCTGTTGAGCGGCTGAAGCGCCGAATCGAAGTCTTTCTGGTAGATGTGAGCGGCGCCTTCATTAAGATAGGCTGCGCCAAGATCGGGCACGATGGCGACGGCGCGGGAATAGTCTTCCAGCGCGTTCTCATAGTCCCCTTCGCGCATCCGGATGACGCCGCGATTGACGTAAGTTGCCGCGCGGTTTTCACGCGACATGGTTTCTTCACGCAAAGCGCGCGAGCAGGTTTCCTCTGCGAGTCTGAACACGTATTTTCCGCTCTTGGCTTCATCGAAGCACTCGCGCGCCAGACCGCCGCCGACGACGAAGACTTGAGCAGCTGCCGTCGCTGCCAGTGTCGCGGCAAGGCCAATCACGGTTCCCAGGCGATACAACATCAGGGTCTCTCCATATCTAGATGCTCTGAAGGTACTCCTTTTCAGGGGAGAAGCGAACGGGCTGCGACAAATTTGATATCACTGATGGCTTGGGTGGACGGCTCAATCGAGTGTAGTTATGGCAGGGCACGAAGTTTTACCAAGGAGTCGGGCTGTGCGTTTTCTGATCGCTCTTCTATCGATTTTACCTTTTAGCGTTGTTGCGCAGGCTGCCCAGCCGGAACCGGGCGCGATGGGGTTCCAGCCTGCGGTAACCCGCATCGCGGAGCGCATCGACAATTTCCACTTCGGGCTTTTGGTCATCATCACGCTGATTACGCTGTTTGTCCTGGCGCTGCTGATCTGGGTCGCGGTGCGTTATAATCGCCGGTCGCACCCGGTCGCGAAGAAGTTCAGCCACAACACCGCCGTCGAGATTGTCTGGACCGTGGTTCCAGTGATCATTCTTGTCATCATTGCGGGGCCATCTTTCTCCAACCTTTTCTACCAGGAAAATGAGCCTGATCTGGAAGAAATTGCTCAGGTTGAGAGCGACAATCCGAATATCTATCCGGAGGCCGCAGCGGCGGGCTGGATCACTGTCAAAGCGCAGGGGAATCAGTGGAACTGGACGTATTCCTTTCCCGATGAACTGGACGAGGGCGGATACCCCGTAGAGTTCGTTTCCAACCCGCTCCAGCGCGGGCTGAGTTCTGACCGTGGCAGCGAAATAAATGGCCCGCGCAATCTGGCGACGGACTACCCGCTTGTGCTGCCGGTCAACCGGTATATCCGCTATCAGAC
>NZ_JBARZC010000345.1:0-7775 GCF_049649345.1 Henriciella sp.
GCTTTGACCGGATCATATTCACGACTTATCGAACCGCCCTGTCAGATGCTGAGATACTGGCGTTCACAGATGCACACGAGTTATTTGCGCTTACGGTGCCTGTCGGCTGGCTTCTGGGCAAGGATAGCGAGCTTCTGCAGTCCAATATCCCTGTTTTCACGCACACGGTGAATCGGGCGGATATCTCCGATGCGTTGAAAGCGGCAGGTGTTTCCGGGGTCTACACAGATTACCTGTATCCCTCACAAGCCAACTAGGATGGGTCGAGCCCGCCTTTGATGATGCGAAGTGAAGGGCGCTTCTTTGAGGGGTTCTTGCGGGACGGGCCTTGTTGCGGGGGCGCTCCCTTTCCAGACGTTTCGGAGCCTGCCAGTTCACTCGCCTTAATCAGTCCAAGTTCGGGTTTTTCTGGCCGGGGCGGTGGCGCTTCGTCTTCGATATCCTCATCGAGCTGGCGCACGCGCGGCGTGTAGGCGGGCTTCTTCTTCGAGCCGAGCGGTTTGCGCGTCTTGAAGCTGCTGCCCTTTCCGCGAGCCTTCTTGTCGATTTCCTTCAACTTGCGCGTCTGCAGCGCCGACATCGGTTCTTCGAGATTGCCTTTTTCAGGATCAGCGAAAGCAGAGCCAAACGTCTCGATCCGCTCTTCGACCTCTTCAAGGAATTCCTTTTCCCAGTCCGACAGGGGCGGGCCCTCGCCGCGCGCAGCGAGATCGGCAGCCTTGCGAAGCTTGCGCAGGGCCTTTCTTTTCTTCTTCTCGTCAATCTCGCGTGGCATGAGCCCAAATTAGGCGGATTTGGCCGGGCTGCCAAACCCCGCGCCTGGATCAGACCTCGCCGAGCGCGATCAGATAGGTTTCGAGGACGGCTTCGGCCTCTTCGCGTTCCTGGCGGTCTTGCTTGCGGATGCGGACGACCTGGCGCAGCGCCTTGACGTCATAGCCCATGGATTTGGCTTCGGCGAAGACATCCTTGATCTGGTCGGCGACTTCTTTCTTTTCTTCTTCAAGACGCTCGATGCGCTCAATCGTAAGCCGCAGCTTCTCCTTGGCGGCTTCTGTCAGCTTTCCATCATCCATGGGGCATTGCTCCGGTTAACCTTGTCGACGCCCGGCGTTCTAGTGGCTCTCTGCCGGTCTGGCGAGCCCCGAATGCAGACTATGCGCCATGGAACCTCACCTTTTCCACACGCATTTGTGAGTCGAAGCCGCAGCGACAGGACCTACATTAGCCCCATGACCCAGACACGACCCTTTTTCAATCGCCGCAGACTGTTGCTCGGAGGCGCCGCCGGCGCCCTTGTTGCCGCCTGCTCGAATGGCCGCACGACAGCCGAAACCTCAAGCGAGGCTGAAGGCGACTATGCAGGCACGGACTGGCGCACCCTCAGCGAGGATGAGTGGCGCGAGCGCCTCTCGCCGGCCGCCTTTGCCGTACTGCGTGAGGAGGACACCGAACGCGCCTTCACCTCACCGCTAAACGAGGAAAAGCGCGACGGCACCTTCCATTGCGCCGGCTGCGACCTCGCCCTGTTCAAGTCCGAGTGGAAGTATGAAAGCGGCACAGGCTGGCCGAGCTTCTGGGAGGTCATCGACGGCGCTGTCGGCACCAAACCGGACAACAAACTCTGGATGGAGCGGACCGAGTATCACTGCGCGCGCTGCCTCGGCCATCAGGGGCACGTCTTCAAGGACGGCCCTGAGCCGACTGGCCTGCGCTATTGCAACAATGGCGTCGCCCTGACCTTCAAGCCGGCCAGCGACTAGGTCCGGACGCTAGCCTCCAAACGTGGTGCCGTCGCCTTCCTCGTCGGTGAGCATCGTGTTGGGATTGTTTGGATCCTTGTGCTCATAGCCGCGCTGGTCGGGGCTGACGAACAAATCCATCTGGCGCGGATCGACATGTTTCTTGCGCTTGCGGGAGGGCCGTGTGCGGCCATGGCGGAAATAGAGATCGTCGGTGTGGTCGAGCTCTTCGGGCTTTTGCTTGGCTTTCGGCTTTGACGTCTTGGGCTTTGGCTCTGGTTCTGGCTTAGCGGCGGCCTTTTTCTTTGCAGGCGTTTTTCCAAGTTTCCAGTAGGTGACGGCAAGGACGGGTTTGGCGTCGGCGTCTTCATAAATCTGGATGAAGCCTTTCGCTTCGCCGGCCTCGGCCTGCCTGATCAGGGCGGGCACATCCGTGCTTGGCGGTTTCAGCCATTCGGTTTCGAGCGCCAGGATAGGCGTGTCGCCTGCCAGCTCCTCAGCCTGATAGCGCGTGCGGGCGGCTAGATCGCCGCCTTTCAGCGCGTCTTCGGCAGTTTTCGCAAGCGGATAGGCAAGGCTCATGAGGGTTCAGCTAGGGAGTCTTTGAAGCGGCGTCCAGTTGGGCACGCATCAAGAGGTGGTGAGGAGATCGGCTGCGACAGGCTCGGCGCCGAAATTGAGGCGGTTGGCGGCAAGCCGGGCGAAGCGCAGCGTTACGGCCTTGCGGCGGGCCGGTGCGATGGGCGTCTTCTCGGGATTGCGCAGGACGGCGCCGCCAAACCCGTCGGCAACGATCAGGCCGGTCTCATCGGGAATCAACGCCTTCGGAAAGCCATGGCCGACCGCGAAATAGAAATAGTCACAGAAGGGGCGGTAGTCCGGCCACTTTCCGTCCGAGCGGAAATCCGCGACCGAACTTTTCACCTCGACGATGGTGATCTCGCCATTGGGGCCGACCGCGGCGATGTCGGCGCGCCGGCCATTGGCGAGCGTCATTTCGGTGACACCGGCAAGGTTCATGTCCGCGAAAAGGCGCAGGACACCGCGGCAGATATCGCTCGCACACGGGTTGAGGTGATCATCAGCCATCACCGCCTCCACATATCAGTTCTTGATTTGTTCGAAGGTGTCTGCAGGCGCGGCGGGAGTCAAGAAAAAAGCCCCGGACGCGGTGTCCGGGGCTTTCTCTGATTGGTTGCCTGTCTGGCTAGTCGCGCGAGGCGAGCATCATCAGGACGAAGCGGAACATGTTCACGAACATGATAAAGAAGTTCAGCGCGCCCCAGTTCGTCATCACAGCAAGGCTGCGACCGTCACCAGCGAGGCTGTAATAGCCTTCTTTCAGCTCCTGGGTCTGCCAGGCAACGAGGACAGCCGAGAGCAGCGCAAAGCCACCCGAGATCAGCCATTCCATGCCGGAAGACGGCTCCATGATGCCGAGCATCGGCAAGAACATGTAGATCACGGAGACCGCAAAGAGCGCCCAGATCGCCATGATGGCAAAGCTGCCAATGGCCGACAGGTCACGCTTGGTCGTATAGCCCCAGAGCGACAGGGCGCCAAAGGCGGACGCTGTGATGAAGAAGGCTTTCGCGATCGTCATATAGTTCAGCGATTGCGAGATGCCGCCGGCTGTCTGCGTGCTGATATTGTTCGACGCCATGTAGAAATAGACGCCAAGACCGAGGCCCACAAAGGTCACGATGGCCCAGTACAGGACTGCAGACCCGGTCGGCGACGGGTTCTTCATGAAGAACATCGAGCCGAAGATCAGGGCGATGGGCGCGAAGGCCACAACATAGTAGAGCGGTGTGCCGAAGATCAGCTGTGTCAGCGGATCCCAGGTGCCTGCGGCGAAGGCGAGCACGCCTGAAAGCGCGATGCCCCAGGTCAGCTTCGTATAGACGCCGAGCATGAAGGTGCGGAGGCCCGCATCAATGCTCGCATCCATAGTCCTGCCGCGGGCGACAGATGAATTGAAGTCGTTCATTTATCCCTCTTTCGAAAGGCCGGCATAAGAGTATGCCGATTGGCGATAATATGGGTGAAATACCCCGTCACTTCAAGGAAAACCGGTTGCCCCGAGCAGTGGGATCAATTTTATTTGGCACCTGAACCGATAGGATTTTCTTATGCATGACGAAAAACGCCACCTGGGGACGACCGAAGTAGAAGTGACCGCCTGCTGTTTAGGGACGATGACGTGGGGCGAGCAGAACACTGAAGAGGAAGGCCACGCCCAGATGGATTATGCTGCAGAGCGCGGCATCAACTTCTTCGACACCGCCGAAATGTATGCTGTCCCGCCCCGGGCTGAAACGCAGGGCCGGACAGAGGAAATCATCGGAACCTGGTTCAAGAAGACCGGCAAGCGCAAGCAGATCATCCTCGCTTCAAAGGTGACGGGCCGCTCGAAGATGACGTGGACGCGCGACGGCAATGTAAAGATGACCCGCCAGACAAAGGAACAGATCGATGAGGCCGTCGAGAAGAGCCTGAAACGGCTGAAGACCGACTATATCGATCTCTACCAGCTACACTGGCCCGACCGGCCGGCCGCGACCTTTGGAACGCGCCTGAAAGCGGAACATTATGACATCGAATATGAGGCCTTCGAGACCATCCTTGGCCATCTCGATGCGCATGTCAGGGCGGGCCGCATCCGCTATATCGGCCTGTCGAACGAGACATCCTATGGCGTGATGCGCTTCATTGCCGAGAGCCACAAGCACGGCCTGCCACGCATCCAGTCGATCCAGAATGCCTACAATCTCGTCAACCGGACGTTCGAGGGCGATCTTGAGGAATGCTGCATGCGCGAGGGGGTGAGCCTGCTGGCCTATTCGCCGCTCGCGCAGGGCTATCTCACCGGGAAATATCGCGGGGGCGCGCTGCCCAAAGGCTCTCGCAAACAGCTTTTCGACCGGCTGCAGCGCTATGAAAAGCCACCGGCAGAGGCCGCCATAAATGGCTATTTGGGTCTCGCCGCGAAATACGGCGTCGATCCGGCCCAGTTTGCGCTCCGCTTCTGCGATACGCGCCCTTTCATGGGCTCCACGATCATCGGCGCGACAAGTCTAGACCAGTTGAAGACGTGTATTGACGCCTTTGAACTACCCTGGACTGAAGACATGGAGGCGGATGTAAATGCGCTTCACTTGCGACAACCGTCGCCTTGCCCATGAGTCATAAAGCAGTGTTTGACTTTCTGAATTTCTGATAGCAGCATGCCGAAGCTGTCGTTACGGCAACAGCGGGAAGTAAAGACACCGGAAGGGGATACTTACAATGGCAGACGCATCAGCGTACGCTGACAACATAAAAAAGTACGCAAAGGGATATAACCAGAAGGCCGCAGAAAAGATCGTAGGCCATTTGGGGATCGCCCTGCGCAATCGCGACTCGTCGCTTGTCTCATGTTCAGATGAGGGAGAGCTTCAACGTGTGCGTGAGAAGTTCTGCCGCGGCAAGCTGGGCCTCGCCCAGTCGAACGGAGACATTGACGGCGCAATCGGCAAGATTTGCGAAAAACTGAAACCAGAAGGCTCCAACAAGTCGCGCGTGACCTTCTATTATCTGCTGGCCGAGCATTTCGGCAAACTGGACGAGCTCGCAGGCTAGTCTCACCGATCGGTAGATGTATGTTTGGAGACGCCCGGTCAGGCTGGCCGGGCGTCTTCAATTGGGGCCACAGACTTTTCACCCTCCCCGGAAAAGGACGATGATCAGACTATTCGCAGGCCTTCCCGTCCCGGAGGACGTTATCGACCGGCTGGAGCCGCTGCAGACCGGCCTTGATGGCGCGCGCTGGCGCGAGCGGCACCATTTCCACATCACCCTCGGCTACTTTGGCGATGTGCACGAGCCAGAGGCCGAAGAACTGGATGCGGCGATCGGGGACATTCCGGCGCGCCAGTTCGACCTGGAGATCGAGGGCGTCGGCTGGTTCGGGCGCAAGGAGCCGGGGCTTGCCTATGCGACGGTGAAACGTTCACCCGCGCTCGAGGCGCTGGCCCAAGCGGTGCGCAAGACGGCGACGCGGCTCGGCATCGCGCCGGACGCCAAACCGTTCAGGCCGCACATCACGCTCGCCTATCTCAACAATGTGCCGCTGGAACCCGTCAGGGCCTGGTCAGAGCGCTGGCAGGTCTTCCACGCCGGGCCTTGGACGGCCGACCGGTTCCATCTCTATGAGAGCATCGGGCTGGATGGGAAGAAGAGTGTTTATGACGCGGTGGCCGAGTATCCGCTCGGGTGAGGACTGCGAAATCGCCGCTCAGACGCAGCTGGCTTTGCACAAAGTGTTCGCAGTTGCAGCAATCAGACCGATAAAGCCGCAAGACCGGGTGATCAGGCCATCGAGATATGCGCAGATGCAGCGGTAAATCCACCCCTTCAGCGACTGTCCAGCTCCATGATCAGAACGATCTCAGCCATTGGTTCGCTCCTGCTCGCGACCGCTATCCTGTACGCGGGAAACGGGCTGCAGGGCACGCTTCTCGCTGTTCGGGGTGATCTGGAAGGCTTTCCGACGGCCGTCATCGGCGCGCTGACCTCTGCCTATTTTGCGGGATTTATCCTGGGGTGCCGGTTTGTGCCGAAGACCATCAAGACGGTCGGCCATATCCGGACCTTCGTCGCGCTTGCCTCTGTCGCTTCGTCGAGCGCGCTGGCGCATGTCATGTTCGTCGATGCCACCGCCTGGGCGGTGCTGCGCTTCATAACGGGGTTCAGCTTTGCGGGCCTCACCATGGTGCTCGAAAGCTGGATCAATGAGCGCGCGACGAATGAAAATCGCGGCAAGATCCTGTCGGTCTACCGGATTGTCGATCTGGGCGCGGTAACGATCGGCAATGCGCTGCTCGCAACGGCGTCCCCGTCAGGCTTCTACCTGTTCGTGCTCGTCTCGATCCTGATCTCGATCGCGCTTGTCCCGATCGCCTTGACCCAGGTTCACTCGCCCGCCCCCCTGGAAACCGCAAAGCTCGACATCCGCAAGCTCTACAAGACATCGCCTGTCGGCGCGGTCGGGGCTGCGGCGACCGGGCTTGCCAATGCGGCCTTCTGGGGCGTTGCGCCAGTCTTCGTCCAGAAATCCGGATATGCGCCAGCCATGGTGGCGGCGTTCATGAGTACGGCGATCATCGGGGCAGGGGTGTTCCAGTTCCCGATGGGCGCGCTGTCAGACCGGATCGACCGGCGCTTTGTCATTATCGGAAGTTCGCTTCTGGGGGCGGGCGCGGCGCTTCTGGTCGCGATGCTGGCAGGGACATCACAGACAGCGCTGCTCGGGCTGGCCTTCCTGTTCGGGGGTCTGATCATTCCGACATTCGGAATCTGCGCCGCCCATGCCAACGACCATGCCGCACCGGGACAGGCAGTGGCGACGAGCGGCGGCCTGCTACTCCTGCACGGGCTCGGCTCGACGGTCGGCGCCATGGCGGGGGCGGTTGCGATGTCTGTGTTCCACCCGGCCGCGCTCTTTGTATATATCGCAATGGTCTATTTCGGCCTGGCCGGTTTCGCCTTCGTGCGGATGAACGCCCGCGCCGCTGCCGCCATCAAGCGGCCCTATATCCCGATGGTCAAAAGCCCGTTGACGCGCGTCTACAACAAGCTCGTTAATCCGGACCGCAAGGCCGGCTCGTCCGGCGAGGTCGACGGCAAGGATGCAGCGAACACATCGCAGCCTTGAGCGCGATTCATGTGAGGTGCGAAGCGAGGAGACGGGGTCTAAACCTGAGGCCCCTGCCGGGGTTCATCTTTTTTGCCGCAGGCGAACTGCAGATGAATGGTGCCGCCTAGGTGACTTGAACACCTGACCCCCGCATTACGAATGCGATGCTCTACCAGCTGAGCTAAGGCGGCTATGCCATTGGAGGCGCCTCAATACAGTTTGAAGGGCGCCCTCGCAAGCCCGGTTTTCACACCGGCACTGTTCAATCCTCATCCTCGCTGCGGACATAATCGACAGGCTGCGAGGCGAGCACGCGGGCCTTGTCCGGTATGGCGGCGTTTTCGCCGGCGCCAGAG
>NZ_JBARZC010000346.1:0-2912 GCF_049649345.1 Henriciella sp.
AGCTGATGTCTATCGCCGGTGCCTATTGGCGCGGCGACAGCCACCGCGCGATGCTGCAACGCATCTACGGAACGGCCTTCACCAACAAGGAGGGGCTGAAGGCGCATCTGCACATGCTGGAAGAGGCCGCCAAGCGCGACCACCGCAAGCTCGGCCGCGAGATGGACCTCTTTCACATGCAGGAAGAGGCCCCGGGGCAGGTCTTCTGGCACCCGAATGGCTGGACAGTCTACACCGAACTTCAGGACTACATGCGCCGCCAGCAACGCAAAGGCGGCTATGTCGAGGTGAACACCCCGCAGGTGGTAGACCGCAAACTCTGGGAAGAGTCTGGCCACTGGGAAAAATACCAGGACCATATGTTCATCGTCGAAGTAGACGAGGAGCACGCCCGCGAAAAGGCGGTCAACGCACTGAAGCCGATGACCTGCCCCTGTCACGAGCAGATCTTCAAACAAGGCCTCAAGTCCTATCGCGACCTGCCTTTGCGCATGGCCGAATTCGGATCATGCAATCGCTATGAACCTTCCGGCGCCTTGCACGGGATCATGCGCGTGCGCGGGTTTACGCAGGACGACGGGCACATCTTCTGCCGCGAAGCCCAGATCGAAAGCGAAACGGCCGCGTTCATCCGCTTCCTCAGTGATATCTACAAGGATCTCGGCTTCGAAAGCTTCAAGGTCAAATTCTCGGACCGTCCCGAAACCCGCGCTGGTTCTGACGATGTCTGGGACAAGGCCGAAGAGGCGTTGCTGGCCGCAACCCGCAAAGCCGGCATCGAGCCGGAACTGAACCCCGGTGAAGGTGCATTCTACGGCCCCAAGCTGGAATTCGTGCTCACGGACGCCATTGGCCGTGACTGGCAATGCGGCACCCATCAGGTGGACTTCGTGCTGCCGGAACGTCTCGACGCGACCTATATCGGCGAGGACGGTGCCAAACACCGCCCCGTCATGCTGCACCGCGCGACGCTGGGATCCTTTGAGCGCTTCATCGGCATCCTGATCGAAGAGCACGCCGGCAAACTGCCGTTCTGGCTGGCACCCCGTCAGGTCGTGGTCAGCACGATCGTTTCCGATGCCGACGACTATGCGCTCGAGGTGGTGGATGCGCTCAAGAAAGCAGGCGTCCGGGCCGAGGCCGATCTGCGCAATGAAAAGATCAACTTCAAGGTTCGCGAACATTCAGTCGGCAAGGTTCCCGTGATTCTGGCGCTCGGCGCGCGCGAGGTCGAGGAAAAGACCGTGACTGTCCGCAGACTGGGCGAGAACAAGACGTCTGTAACATCGCTGGCGGAAATTGTTGCAGAACTTGGCGGTGCGGCGACCGCCCCGGACCTGCTGTAACACTCGAACCGTGAAAACTGTAACATTCCCGCCGGACGTGCGATCGGCGGGAATGTTGTTTTTGCAGGCTTTCAGCGCTGCGGCGGCATGTCGCAGTGCAGCATGGTAGCGCGTGATCTCACGGGGGCGCGATGCACAGGCCTGTGAGTGGTCGATCCGCAAATCTCCCCGTTAAGGTTTGGACATCGCCAATCACGGTGAGCTGCAATTTTCCAGTCAAACCAAAGGAAACCCACCATGTCCCACGTCACCAAGACTATCATCCTCGCCTCTGCCGTCGCAACCGCCGTTGCCGGTGCCGCAGGCTCTGCCACCGCTCAGGAAAACGAAAAATGCTTTGGCGTTTCGCTCGCCGGCGAGAACGACTGCGCTGCCGGTCCCGGCACCACCTGCGCCGGAACCTCGACTGTCGATTATCAGGGCAACGCATGGACACTGGTCCCGGCCGGCACCTGCGGCGACATCGAACTGCCTGCAATGGCCGATGGAAGTGAGCGTATGGGTTCGCTTGAAGAGCTGGACCGCGATCTGCCTGCATAAACGATCTGCGCTTTTCGGGGCGGTTCAGCGCCGCCCCGACCATCCCCAAAGGACAGACCCATGCTGGATGCAACATCCCCAACTTCCCTGCCCGCGCGCGCCGGTGTCGGCTACAAGCCTCAGCACTACGGCGCAATCATGGAACAGACCGGTCCTCTCGGCTGGCTGGAAGTGCATGCAGAGAACTACATGGGGGCAGGCGGCCGTCCCATCGCCCAACTGCGTCATCTGGCCGAGGCTTTCCCCATCTCGGTCCACGGCGTGGGTCTTTCCATTGGGGGTGAAGGCGATCTCGAACGCGATCACCTCGCGCGACTGAAACATCTCATCGACTGGCTGAACCCGGCGAGCTTTTCCGAGCACCTCGCATGGTCCACGCACGACAGCCATTTCTTCAACGACCTGCTGCCCCTCCCCTATACCGACCGGACCCTCGCCCGCGTCGCTGCACATATATCTCAGGTTCAGGACACGCTCGGGCGCCGGATGCTGCTGGAAAACCCGTCCAGCTATCTCGCCTTTGCCGAAAGCACGATGTCCGAGACCGACTTCCTATGTGCACTTGTTGACCGCACGGGCTGCGGCCTGCTTCTGGACGTCAACAATGTCTTCGTCAGCGCTACCAACCTCGGCACATCGCCGCAGGATTACATCGACGCGTTCCCGCTGCAGGCAGTCGGCGAAATCCACCTCGGCGGCCATGACGAAGACGCCGATGAGACCGGTGCCACGTTGCTGATCGACAGCCACGGGTGCCAGGTTGTGGATCCCGTGTGGGGGCTGCTGGACTACACGCTGGCGAAATCGGGCGCAAAGCCGGTTCTGGTCGAATGGGATACCGATGTGCCGGAGTGGCCGGTTCTGAATGATGAGATCAAGAAGGCGGATCGGGCCCTGGCGCAGGTGGCTGCATGAGCAGGGTCACGCAATCGCAATTTCGCACCGCCATGCTCGACGCAGCCGTGGCTGTGCCGGCAGGTATCGTAAACCCCGATGGCATGCCCGCCGCCAAGCGCTTCGACGTAT
>NZ_JBARZC010000347.1:0-3825 GCF_049649345.1 Henriciella sp.
GGTCCGGCCACGGCATCGGTCCAGATCTCGAACAGGCCGCCGAGATCGCCCGTCCTGAAATCGGCCGCCGGCCCCTCATCGAGCAGTATTTTCGAACGCCCCTCCTCGTCCTCGCCCGTGACGATGCGTCGTAAATTGAACCCGTCCTGCCCGGCCATATGATCCTCCCGCTTTTATTATTATCTGGCGTGTTCCATTTCAGACCTTGGGACGCCGCTTGGCAACAGCTCAGGCAGCTGCTGCGCGCGCCCAATTCAGCGGCAGTTCAGCCAAATCGGACTACATTCGCTTCAGAACACAGCCTGCAACGCACAATTTCCCCTTTTCGAAGTTGCAAATCGTTCTTAATATCTTGGAAGCGAACTCAGTCGACACTGGACTGAGCCGACGCGCTAATTTCCGGAGGGCCGAATGCCTAAGATCCCGCGATCGCTTGCGATCCCAAAAACGTGGAAGACGTTCAATGTTGCAAGCTGTTTTTCGGCTTTCATTTATCCCGCGCTTGGCATTGCGCTGCTCGTAACGATGGTCGCGCTCGGCTTTGCGCTGACGCAGATCGAACTGAAGCTCTGGTACCTGCCGCTGTCGCTCGGCGTGATCGCGCTGACCATCTTCGTCTGTAATGCCGGCATCGGGCCGCTTCACCGCATCATGCAGCACCGCGCCGGCGAGATGCGCTGGCCGGCGCAGGTGCTGACCATGGTCAATCTGATGATCGCCATGCAGGGCAATGTGAAGGACTGGGTGAACTATCACTCCCAGCATCACCGCTTCTCGGACGGCCCCGGCGACCCGCACAACCCGTTTGAATCAAAGCGCTGGGCCTGGGTCGGCTGGATTCTTTTCCGCGATCGCACGGACCTGATGCGCCCGATGCCGATGTGGCTGAAGAACCATCCGGTCATTGTCTGGATGGATGGCTTCTACAATTCGCTCTCGCTGATTATCCACCTTTTGATCCCGGCCGCGATCTATCTCATCGTCTGGGCTGCCGGCGGCTCGCTGGTCCTGACCGCGATTATCCATGCCAGCGTCATCATCGGCCGCGCCATCCAGTTCCATGCAACGACCTATGGCATCAATGTGCTCGGCCACCTCAAGACGCCGGCCTGGGCCGACCACATGATGGCACTGCTCACCGGCGGGGAAGCCTTCCACGATCACCATCATGATGAGCCGATCTCCGCCCTCCACCGCCCGCGCAAAGGCGTCTGGAATCGTATCGTCGATTATAACGGCACCATGCTGCTCATCTATGAGAAGCTCGGCTGGGTGAAGAACCTTAAGATCGCCCCACAATTCGCCTGAGGCTTGACGACACTACCACATTAAAGAACGGCCCGCAGAGATGCGGGCCGTTTTCTGTTCTGATGATGTTTTAACACTTGAACGCCCCGGCGTTCAGTTAGTCGCCACCGATGGCTAAGCCTCTGCCACCGCGGCCGTTGGCGCGTTTTTCTTCACCGACTCAATGCCGTTATCGCGGCCGGATTCCGTCTTGTAGCTCTGCGACGTGCCGATCACCTGCCCGTTGCTGGCCTTGAGATTGAAGCTGAATTTTCCGGACGCGCCCTCTTTCTTTTCATAGCGGGCATCGTCAGGCCCGTTCTTCTTGACCGACTCGATCCCATTCACTGCGCCCTCGCGCTTCTTGTAGCCTTCGCTGCTCAGGATAATCTCGCCATTGCCCGCCTTCAGACGAAAGCGGAATTCACCGGCCTTGTCGGTGAAGAGTTCAAACTTTCCAGCCATATTCTGGTCCTCTTGTTACAGTTCCGGACGAATCCGGATGCCTTTTGGTCCCCTTCGCCGGGCCAAAAGTCAAGCAATCGGAAGGGCTTGAGCCTACCCCAGCAACAGAAAGCCGCGCAGGATGTAAGCTGTTGCAGCCACAACAGAGAGGCTGATCAGGGCGAGGCCGGCAAACCAGGCCAGCCGGCGCAGGAGGCTGACGCGGCCGCCGCCGCCATCTTCATCCGGTCCAACAGGCTCTATCAGATCAGTCATGATAGGCCTCATCCGGGTCCACCTTGCCCCAGAATAGGGAATACACATAGCCGGTATAGATGAGGATGATCGGCAGCATGATCACAGCGCCGACCAGCATCAGCATCAGCGCATTGTCTCGCGCCGCCGCTTCCCAGATATCGACATCGAACGGCACGAGATTGGGAAACAGGCTAACGGCGAGCCCGAGATAGCCTGACAGGAAAATACCGGCCGAGAAAAGATAGGGTCGCCAGTCCGGCGCGCCGACTTTCATCATCAGGTCACGCGCCGCAAGGACAGTCAGAACAAGCCCGGCGAGTGGAATGGGTGTCAGTGGCAGCAGTTTCTCGAACTCCATGTGCGCCATCGAGAAGCCCCAGCGCTCCGTCACGCGCGGATCGATCGACAGCGTCGCAAGGCTCACGGCGGCGAAGCAGACCGCCACACCTGCCAGTGCAAACAAGGCTCTCCGCCGCGCCCGCGCCTGGATTTCGCCCTCCGTCTTCAGGACCAGCCAGCAAGCGCCAAGCAGCACATAGCCAATCGCGACAGAGACAGCGACGAGCAGCGAGAAGGGCGTCAGCCAGTCGAGCGGACCGCCGGCAAACTGGCGCCCTTCGACGGTGACGCCTTGTATAAACCCGCCAAGGATCAGCCCCTGAGACAGGGCGGCGACAAGCGAGCCGCCAAAGAAAGCGCCGTTCCAGAAGAGTGTTGTGGGTTTGCGCACCGCCTTGTGGCGGAATTCGAAAGCCACGCCCCTGAAAATCAGCGCGGCCAGCATCAGAAGAACCGGCAGATAAAAGGCGGGCATCAGGATGGCGTAAGCCAGTGGGAAAGCCGCAAACAGGCCGCCGCCCCCGAGAATCAGCCATGTCTCGTTGCCATCCCAGACCGGTTCGATGGTCGCGGTCATCAGATTGCGTTCGTCATCGGATTTGGCGAGGCCCGTCAGGATGCCGATGCCGAGATCCATACCGTCGAGCAGGACATAAAGCATGACCGCCGTGGCGATCAGTACCGACCAGATTAGCGGAAGATCCATGACGCTGCTCCCTATTCGGCCGGTTGTGGGTCGGTGGCCGGCACTTCGGCCTTGTCATCGACAGAGCCGAGCGGGCTGCCAGGGGCGCGATGTTCGCGCTCTGGCGGATCGGCCGGATCGTCGCCGAAGCCGCGCGTTGCGATGCGCGCCATGTAGACACTGCCCGCTGTAAAGACGATGGCGTAGACGATCATGAAAATGAGCAGCGATGTCGCGACCTGGCCTGCGCTAACGGGCGCGAGACTGTCCTCGGTCCTGAGACCGGGGACGTTTTCCGTGGCGTAGACGGTGTAGGGCTGGCGGCCGACTTCTGCTGTGATCCAGCCGGTCACCACCGCGATGAAACCGAGCGCGCCTCCGGGCACGGCAAGCCAGTGAAAGATACCCGGCCGGTCAATCCGCCCGCGCCACCAGAGGACCGCGCCCCAAATGCCAAGCACCAGCATGGCCAGGCCGGCTGCAACCATGAAACGGAAAGCCCAGAAGACCAGCAGGACAGGCGGGCGTTCGCTTTCAGGAAAGTCCTTCAATCCAAGCAGCGGATCGGAGCCGGAGAAGAGAAAATCGCTGGTCCCGGGGACGGCGACTGCGAAATGCGTGGTTTCTTCTTCCTCGTCCGGCCAGCCGAACAGAATGGTCGGCTGAACCTCCGCAGTATCCCACCAGCCCTCTATCGCCGCGACCTTGGCCGGCTGATGATGATGGGCAACCTCGCCCGACCAGTGGCCGGCCCATATCTGAAGCGGCATCAGCAGGGTCAGCGTTCCGGCCGCCATCCGGATTTGCCACCG
>NZ_JBARZC010000348.1:0-1713 GCF_049649345.1 Henriciella sp.
GACTTGGCCGCCAGAAGGGCCGAGACCCCGCCGGCCTGCCTGAAAGCGCGCTTCAGGGCTTCGGCGAGCCCCGGCGCAAGGCCGAGCGCGTCGACAAACGCCGGGAAGATGGAAAGGTCGCCAAGCCGCGTCTCGCTTTCGCCGACGCCAGCGCTGGCGGCCGCTTCGCAGACCAGTGCAAAACTCTCGGCATCCACATCAGGGCTGGACTGCGCGCCGTAGCGTTCAAACCCGATCTGCGTAAACTCCATCGCATCGTCCGGCACCACCGGAAGGCGGAATGCCCGCGCCGCATAACGCTTGACCACTTCGCCAGACACACCGGCCTCTGCCTGAGCGATGGCGAGCGGCAAGGTCAGGTCCGGGCGCAGCGCGCATTCTTCGCCATTCTCCCCGGAAAAAACGCAGAGCCGAGCGCGTACCGCCTCGCCGGACAATTCCAGCGGCTGGTTCGCTGGCATGATGATGGGTGGGTCTGTCAGCTCACCACCAAGGCGCGCGAAGATGTCGAGCGGACTCGTCATTGCAAAACCTCCCAGTAGGTAGCTGTCGGGTCGACTTTAAACTCCCACGCGGTCCAGCAGTCTCGTGATTCCGTGCCGATATGATTTCCGCACTTGCAGACCTTGTTGGGTCCGTCGATACCTGAAGGACCGCAACACCCGCGAACGCGGTCTTTGAATGGCGTGTCGGCAACGTCCTCAGCCAGAGACTCAGTGCTCATGAACACATAATTGGTGTAGAGCAAATCCCGGCACTCATTCCACTTTGATTGAGGAATGGGTTCCATCGTCACCCAGCCTTCTCCTTTTGGGAATGCTGGTTTGAGCGGGCGCCGGAACGGCAAATCGTCCTCGACCTCAAGACTAACCGGTTCGCTCACAACAGCATCGCACACAGCACAATGAAGAATATGCGTGACGCGCTTGCTCATTCCGCCGCCTCGACAATCTCACGCACCTTCGCGACCATGTCGGCGCGCGGCGCTTCGAACTGGCCGGGGCGGGCTTCGCGATATTCCTCATTCGACTTGATCGCCGCGGCCTGTTTGGCGCCCTCTTTCAGATCCTTGATGGTAACGACGCCCTTGGCGATCTCATCCTCGCCGACCATGACGGCCACGGGCGCGCCGCGGCGGTCTGCATATTTCATCTGCGGGCGCATGCCGGACGAGCCCATATAGGCTTCGGCCCGGATGCCGGCAGCGCGCAGCTCGGTGGCGAGCTTGAGGGCTTCGGTCGGGTCATCGCGGTTCATGTTGAGGATGACCACCGGACCATTCAGCGCGTCGATCTCCCCGGAGATGGCGAAGGCTGCAGCGAGGCGCGAGATGCCAACCGAGAAGCCGGTCGCGGGGACTTTCTCACCAGTGAAACGCGCGACGAGATCATCATAGCGTCCGCCGCCACCAACAGAGCCGATGCGGACCGTGTTGCCATCCTCGTCGACCGTCTCTTTCAGCAGCTCTGCCTCAAAGACCGGGCCGGTGTAATATTCGAGGCCGCGCACAACGGACGGGTCAAACAGGACGTCTCCATCCGGGCAGCCAAACGCTTCAAGCCCGCGCGCGATGGCGGCCAGCTCATCCAGGCCAGCCTGCGCTTCCGGTCCGGTGCCAACAGCCGTGCCAAGCGCTTCGAGCGTCTCGCTGCGCGTCGGGCGCCCAGCCTTGGCGAAGGCCATGACGCGGTCGATCCCGGCAGGGTCGAGGCC
>NZ_JBARZC010000349.1:0-7175 GCF_049649345.1 Henriciella sp.
TCGCGTGAGCGGAACAGGTCTCCGAGACGGGCTGCGGCGGCAGGATGCTTTGCGATCAGCAGGAGCCCTGACGTTTCCTTGTCGAGGCGGTGGACGAGCTTTGGCCGGTATTCGCCATCGGACAGCGCGTCCAGCATGCCATCAATATGACGCCCGCCCTGTCTGGTCCCGCCCTGCACCGCTAGGCCGGCGGGCTTGTTGAGAGCGAACATCTCGTCGTCTTCGTAAAGCACCAGCTCGCGCATGAAATCCTGGTCGCGCGAGGTCATCTTGCCCGGCTTGTAGGCGGCTGTCTCTTCTGCGGACTGCTTGTGGATCGGTGGCAGGCGAACGACCATGCCGGCTTCAAGGCGCGTATTGGCCTTGGCGCGGGAGCCGTCGACGCGGATCTGGCCTGAGCGCAGCAGCTTTTCGAGCTGGCCCTGCGTCACCGGCAGGCGCCGCTTGACCCAGCGGTCGAGGCGCACGCCCTCTTCCTTCGGACTGACAGTTTCATTGATGACTTGCTGGTTCATGCGAGCATCCGTTTCATGATCATCATGCCGATCAGCACGAGCGCCAGACCGGCAATGACGGAGCTGCCCGCATAGGCGATGGCGCGCATCCAGTCATCCTTCTGGATGTATTGCGCCAGCTCCAGCGAGAAAGCCGAAAAGGTCGTGAAGCCGCCGAGCACGCCTGTGGCGAGGAAGAGCCGCATGTCCTGCCCGCCGCCGAGCGCTTCGCCGCGAAAGGCGAGAAACCCGATAAGCAGGCCCATGGCGAGGCTGCCGGCGAGGTTTACGAAAAAGGTCGCCCACGGCCAGCCGGAAAGGCCCATGCGGATAGCGGCCAGACCCGCGCCATGGCGAAGGCTCGCGCCAATCGCGCCGCCAAGGGCAACATAGAGAAATCCGTTCATGGCCCGGCTTTTACGGCGATTGGCGGCGAAACGATAGAGTGCGCGTTCATCTTGCTGACGCTGCGTCGTGTCTTGTCACGCTGTGCCCTGCGAGTAGGTTTGGCTTCAGAGTGTCCACCAAGAGGCGCCTGGGAGGAAGTGATGCAATATGACCTCATTATCGTGGGCGGCGGCATTGGCGGGTCAGCGCTGGCCGCGACCATGGCGAAAGCCGGGAAATCTGTCCTGCTGCTCGAAAAATCGACTGAATATGAAGACCGCGTGCGCGGCGAGTGGATCGCGCCCTGGGGTGTGGCGGAGACGAAGCGGCTTGGCCTCTATGACCTGCTCATGGCGGCGGGCGGCCATCACATCACGAGCCATGTGACCTATGATGAAAGCTATGATCCGCATGCGGCCGAACAGACGGCCATGCCCCTCGACATCTTTGCCGAAGGCGTGCCCGGCCCGCTGGCGATCGGCCACCCCCGTCATTGTCAGACCCTGTTCGACGAGGCGGTGCGCGCGGGCGCGGCAGCCCTGCGCGGCGTGACTGTCACGGATGTGACGCTCGGTTCGACTCCGTCCGTCACCTATGAGGTGGACGGCGACAGCCATACAGCAACAGCGCCGCTTATCGTCGGCGCGGAGGGCCGCCAGTCTCTGGTGCGCAAGGAAGCGGGTATCACGCTCCATCAGGACAGGCCGCATCACTGGTTCGCAGGCCTGCTGGTCGAAGGCGTCCAGGGGTGGGAAGACACCCGCCAGGCGATCGGCACAGAAGGCAATTTTGGCTTCCTCGCTTTCCCGCAGGGCGGCGACAAGGTCCGCGTCTATGGCGGCTATGCGCTAGACGAAAAGGGACGGTTTGCCGGCGAGGACGGCGCACAGAAATTCCTGGAAAGTTTCCGGATGACTTGCGCGCCCGGCAATGAAGCCATTTCGGCGGGCAAGCCAGCCGGCCCGCTCTTTTCCTATTTCAACAATGATAGCTGGACCGATGAGCCATTCTCTGAGGGCTGTGTCCTGATCGGCGATGCGGCCGGCTGGAATGATCCGATCAACGGGCTTGGCCTCTCCATCACCTATCGCGATGTCCGCGTTGTTTCAGACATCCTGAAAGCGACCCCAGAGACCGACACGCCGGACTTTCTCGCCTATGCGATGGAGCGCTCAGAGCGGATGCGCCGGCTTCGCTTTGCAGGCCAGCTTCAGGCCGCGCTCGACATGGAATTTGGGGAGGAGGCCCGCGCGCGGCGCCGCTCCTATCATGAACGCCGCGCCGCCGACCCGGCGCTTGGCCTGCATGGCTTTGCAATCATGGGCGGGCCCGACAGCGTGCCGGCGGAAATCTTTACCGAAGCCCACAGGGAAAAGGTGCTGAACGGATGAGCCCGATGGATTGCGAACGCTTCAATGCCGACTGGCTGAAGGCCTGGACCGACAAGGATGTCGACCGGCTGGTCGGCTTCTATTCGGAAGACACGGTCTACAAGGACCCGCAGACCACGGATGGTCTCAAAGGCAGAGAGGCGCTGCGGACCTATCTGACCGGCCTCTTCGGCTCGACACCGCCGATGACCTATACGCCTGAAACAGTCTGGGCGATCCAGGGCGGGTTCTGTGGGCGCTGGTATTGCGAGATCGGCGACAAAGGCGAAGGCGGCAAGATGCGCGGCTTCGATCTCGTCATCCTTGAGGACGGGCTGATCTCGCACAATGAAGTCTATGTCCATCCGCTGGGTGAGCCGGGGTCCGGACTCGATTCTTTTGTCGTGGAGGCAATCAGATGAGCAAGGCGTGCGAGAAAAGACGCGCCGGACGGACAAATGTCCGTTCAAGCGGCTTGACGCTGCAGGCCGCCGCTCAGCTTATTGAGGCGTCCCGACCCGTCCATTTCGGGCAACGGTCTTTTGCCCGCTGGCAGCGTTGCCGCCGCTTGAAAGGCCTCGGCCTTCCCGCGCGACGGCGCCTCGCCAGCAAACAAAACTCCGCCGCCTGCCACGGCAAAATAATCGAGTTCGGACCCCAAAATGCCTGACATACGAGAGTGGAAAGACATTGATGCCGACTGGCTGACAGCAGCGCTGTGCGAGGGCGGCGTGGAGGCAAAGGTCCGCAGTTTTGAGGCTGGCCGGGTCGGGACCGGTCAGATCGGCGATTGTGTCCGCTTCAAGCTCGATTACGCGACAGCGCCGCCTGATGCACCGGCGACATTGGTCGGCAAGTTTCCGTCTGAAGGCGAGCAAAGCCGCGCGACCGGTATCCAGCTTGGCAATTATCACCGCGAGGTGAAATTCTACCAGCTCCTCCAGCCTTCGGCCCGGATTTCGACGCCGCGTTGCTACTTCACCGACGTCAATGAGGACACCCATAATTTCGTCCTTATAATGAGCGATCTCGCCCCCGCCGAGCAGGGCGACCAGCTTGCCGGAACGAGCCTGGAGGAGACGAAACTCGTCCTCAAGGAAGCGGCAAAACTCCACTCGGCCTTCTGGCAGGATGAAACACTCGACCAGTATGCCTGGGTGTCGGGCACGACGCATGCGCCGAACCCGATCCAGCCGGAGCTCGTTGCCATGCTGTGGCAGGGCTTCAAGGCGCGCTATGGCGACCGGGTGAGCGCCGAAGCTGAGCAGATCGGCGACCTGATGAGCACGAATCTGGATGCGAATGACGAGATCCGCTCGGGCCCGCGCACCCTGATCCATTCCGATTTCAGGCCGGACAACATGCTGTTCGACCTCTCAAATGGCGACAAGCCGGTTACCGTGGTGGACTGGCAGTCCTTCGGCTATGGACCGGGCGGCGCCGATGTCGGCTATTTCATTGCAGGCGCCATCGACCCTGCGACCCGCCGCGCGCATGAGAGCGATCTGGTCGACCTCTATCTGTCGGACATGGCGGCGCTCGGCGCGGATGATTATGACCGCCAGGTCTTCATGCGCCACTATGTGTCGGGCGCCTATCAGCATTTCCTGACAGCGTTTTTTGCGGCGATGGTCGTCAACCAGACAGAGCGCGGCGACAACATGTTCTTCCGTATGCTGAACGGGGCGGTCGACCTCATTTCAGACCACGACGCGCTGGACTGGTTCGCGACCACCTGAAGGAAACCAAACTGGAAGCCGGGCGTATCTGACTTAGCTGATGCTTTGTTCCCCCACGCCCACCAGAAAGGTTTCCCGATGAAATCCCTCCCTTCCCGCCTATTTGTTACAGCCGCGTCCTTCACCGCGCTCACCGCCTGCGCGACCGCACAAACCAGCGAACCGATGACGGTGACAGGATCGGACGGCACGGCGTTAACGGCCGAAGCCCTCGCCACATTCGATGGCGCCTGGGCCATGACCTTTCTGCCGGATGGCCGCGCGCTTGTAACTGAACAGGCTGGCGATCTCTGGCTGCTGGACACCGACGGGGCCAAGCTTGGCAAAATCTCCAACGTCCCGGCTGTCGAGAAGCGCGGACAGGGCGGGCTCGGCGATATCATCATCCATCCCGATTTCGCAGAGAACGGCACGGTCTTCCTCTCCTATGTCGAGCGTGACCCTGACGATGATACGCTGAGCGGCGCGGCTGTGGACAGGGCGACCCTGTCGCTCACGCCAGAAGGCGGCAGCCTGTCAAACGTGACCCGCATCTGGGAACAGTCCAACAAGGTGACCGGAAATGGCCATTACAGCCACCGCCTTGCTGTGGCTCCTGATGGCAATCTGATCATCACCTCAGGCGAGCGCCAGCATTTCAGCCCGGCGCAGAACATGCAGATGAACCTCGGCAAGATCATCCGCGTCACCACCGATGGCGAACCGCTGGAGGATAATCCCTTCTACGGCAATGGCGGTATCGCCGATACGGTCTGGTCGCTTGGCCATCGCAACATGCTTGGCGTCACCTTCGATGCGGACGGCCAGCTCTGGGCACATGAAATGGGGCCGAAGGGCGGCGACGAACTCAACCGCATCGTGAAGGGGGAGAATTATGGCTACCCCATCGTTTCGAATGGCGAGCACTATAATGGCAAGCAGTTCTTCGGGAATCATGAGAACCATCCGATCTATGAGAACCCGGCCCTTTCCTGGACGCCGGTGATCAGTCCGGCAGGTCTTGTCATCTATGATGGCGACACCTTCGCCGAGTGGCAGGGCGACGCCTTTATTGGCGGCCTGTCTTCACAGGCGCTGATCCGTGTCGAATTCCAGCAAACCCCACTCGACAATATGGGAGCGGGCGGCACCTCCTCGACGATGGAGACGACCGCAACCGAAGCCGGGCGCTATGAGTGGGGCAAGCGGATCCGCGAAGTCGAGCAAGGCCCGGATGGCGCCATATATGTGCTCGAAGACGATCCGGGCGGCCGGTTGATCAAGCTGACGCCAGCGGCAGACAGCTAGGCCTTCAGGCCGGCACTGCGACATTCAGCCAGAAAGTCCTCCGGAAGCGGGGCCTCGAACGCAAGGGGCATCCCGTCTGGATGGCGAAGATCAAGCCGCGCGGCATGCAACATCAGCCGTGCGGCTGACAGTTTGCCCGCGCCATAGATGCGGTCGCCCAGAATCGGAACGCCGAGCTCTGCCATATGGGCGCGGATCTGGTGCATGCGGCCGGTGACGGGAGAGGCTTCGATCAGGGCATGGCTCTCTGTGCGCGACAGGATGCGCCAATGCGTCTGAGCGCTCTGCGCCCCCTTCTCGCCAGGCTTTGCGGCGATCATCTTCTCCCGCCCGCCCCTGTCTGATGGGACCTTTCGGAGCGGCGTGGCGGCTGTGCCTTCATTGGTGTCGGGCAGACGACCGGAGATCAGCGCCGTGTAGGTCTTGCTGAGCGTGCGCTTGGCGAATTGATCCGACAGGAATGCCGCAGCGGGCTGTGTACGGGCCACGACGAGGACGCCGGACGTACCGGAATCGATGCGATGAACAAGCCGGGGGCGCTTTCCATTGGATTTCGCGAAGGCCCAGAGCAGGAAGTCGAGCGACTGGCCCCGCCCGCCTGCCGTCTGGACAGCAAGGCCGGAGGGCTTGTTGAAGACGAGAATCTGGTCGTCCTCATGGATCATCAGCGAACGGATATAGTCCGCATCTTCCGGTTTGATGGTCGGGATGGGGCGATTGCGGGTCACCGGCTCGCTCTTAGACAATGACGCAGGCGCGCGCAATGAAAGCTGGCCTGCGCAAAAGAAAAGGGCGGCCCCAAGAGCCGCCCTTCCCCAATTTCTGGTTTGCGTATCGACCTAGAAGTCGACAGTCGCACCCACGAAGATGTAACGACCCATTGCGTCGTAGATCTGCGGATAGGTGTTACCGTTACCCGGTGCGGTACCGACTTCGGAGGACAGTGGCGGATCTTCGTCGGTGATGTTGTTCACACCGAGACGAACCGAGGTGTTATCCAGAAGCTGATAGTTGCCCGAGAGATCGAGATAGTTCTGGGAGTCCAGAGTCTCGTTGATCGCACCTTCGTCACCGTCGAGGCTGACCTCGTCATAGTAACGCCAGGTACCGGTCAGCGACAGCTTGCCGTCGAGGCCTGCCCAGGTCACGCTCGCCTTGTGGCGATATTCCGGGTTGGCACCGTTGCCGAAGTTGGTCTGGCAGCGGCCGGCATAGAGGCCCACACACTCAACTGGCGGCGTAACCGACGCATCTGGAAGTGCCTGGAATTCGAGGCTTTCCAGAAGTGTACCAACATAGTCGAACGAGAAGGTGCCGGTGGTACCTGCATCGTAGATATAGTTGGCCTGAAGGTCGTAACCGCTCGTGGCGAGGCTACCGGTGTTCACATTGGTCGCAATGATGAAGCCGGTATTGTTCGCCCAAAGGGTGCCACCCGTGCCACGATTGACGAGCGAACAGAAGAACGCGTCGCCTGTCAGACCACACTGCTGAAGCGAGGTCTCTTCTGGCACTGTGTTGATGAAGCCTTCCACTTCAATATCGAAGTAGTCGAGCGAAACAGTCAGTCCATCAAGCATTGTCGGCGTAGCGACAAAGCCAACAGTGAACGTGTCTGATTCTTCAGGCTCAAGGTCAGGGTTACCACCACCGAAGGTGTTGTACTGACCAGCAGGGTTCTCAAGGCTAGCCGATCCGTAGTTTGCCGGATCGAGACCTGTGTTCACACACTGCTCGAGCGTGAAAGACGGGTTTGGTCCAGCGCATGGATCATCACCTGTCAGGTCGAACAGACCGATGGACTGAGCCGCGAACAGTTCGAAGATGTTTGCAGCACGAACCGCGCGCTGGAACGATCCGCGGAAACGGACGTCCGGCGTCGGTGCATAGCCCAGACC
>NZ_JBARZC010000350.1:0-5365 GCF_049649345.1 Henriciella sp.
CCGTGCAGATCGCTGAAACCTGAAAGAAGATGGCCAGCGGCTGCCTCATAGAGGAAGATATCGATGCCGATCCCCTGATAGGAGGTCGAAAAATAGCGGTCGCCAGGGCGCGCGTCGAAGCCCAGACGCAGGCAGGGCTGTCGCCTTATTATGCCGGCAATGTCCGGTCGCGCGCTGCCGTCACAGAGGACTCCGATATCGACATCGCGATCATGTGTCAGGGGCGCCCCGCTTCTGACAAAGCCGAGCAGCGTGCCCGCTGCAAGGAAGGGTCTGGTGCCTGCTGTTTCGAGCAGCTGTATCATGTCCTGCGCGGCGACGGCGGCACGCCGGGTGTCGAATCCATATCCGTCTGGTGCAGCTGAGAGGGCAGGCGTGGCCGCATGATAGGCCTTGCAATAGTAACGGAACGCGATCTCAAATTCGGTCCGGCGATAATGCGCTCTGGCCATCAGTATCTGGGCTGAAGGGGCGACCTCTGTCTTCCTGATTAGTCCCGAAAGGACCAAGAGCGCCGTCTCATATTCACCCCTGTCGATCAGAAGGTTTGCAAAGCGCAGTGTGACCGGGTGCGGCGCATCCCGTTTGGATGCGGCATGTGCCAGCGCGTCGCGCAAGGAGCTGAGCGCGCCGATCCGCTCGTCTTCGCTGGGGCTGATTTCAGCGATCGATTGCCAGGCTTTCCAGTATGAGGGGTCGCAGCTTGTGGTCTTGCGGAAGGCATGAAGCGCCTTTTCGGGTTTGCCGCTCAAGGCGAGGGAGAGACCGAGGCCGTGCACGAAACGTGGCTCGCCCGGCCGCTTGTTCAGAAGCGTACTGAAGATCCTGCCGGCCTCTTCGGGCGTGCCTGCACGCAGTTTTTGGGCTGCCGACTGATAGGCGTTCCTCAACGCGGAAGGCTCGACTGCTGGTCCGGCCATGGCCTGTCTCCTTTCGCCAGCGCCTGCACGAGAGCACGAACCGGGAGCAAGAAACATACATGAATCTAAAGTAGAAAATTTGTCAAGTTTTTTGGAGGTATCGCAACCTGCGAAATCGATCCGATTGAGTGTGAGCTCAGAGGCTCTTGGCTGGGTGATGCACCGCCGGTGCCCAAGAAACTCAAAAGCCGGTTTTCAAAATTGGTGTAGCTGGATGAGACGGCAGCCGATCCCTTCGGCCGCAGGTGAGCCTCTCAGTCCGACAAGGGCACATTGAACAGGTTGGCACGTGCCCTTTCTGTCTTGTCAGGATCGATATCATTGGGATGAATAAATTGCTCCCGCATCCAGGGCGACTCCAGCGGATCGAAGGCCGATTTCAGCCAGTCGATCACGATCCGCCCTTCCGACAGCCTGCGAAGCCTCTCTGTATAGGTCAGCCAGAACTGTATGGGGGCGACTTCCGGCAATGCGAGCGGGACCAGCCTCTCATCCACGAGATGCGCATAGGACGGAAAGACGGCGATGCCGCCGCCATTGGCGCAGACCTCGCGCATGACCGCGCCTGAATTAGTGAGGAGAGCCACGTCCAGCACTTTTCTGAACTGGTCGGATTTCTGCATCCACCGCTCGATCTGGTGCTTATAGTTCGTGTTGAGGATCACACGATGTTGCGCCAGATCGAAAAGAGAGGCCGGTTCGCCATAGGTCTTCAGATAGGCCGCAGATGAATAGAACATGTAGTGAATAACCCCCAGGCGGGCCGCAATAAGGCCGTTCTGCCTGGGTCTCGTATACTGAATGGCGATGTCGGCTTCGCCATCGACAAGGTTAGCAAGTTCGTCGGTCACCTTGATGGTCAGCTGGATTTTCGGGTGAGCGAGATGGAAGGCAGGAAGCCTCGGGCCGATCCAGTGCGCGCCCAGACCATCTCCACATTGCAGGGTCACCGGACCTTCGGGAACATTGTCTGTATCCGAAATCTCATTGCTGATCGCTGTGGCCGCATCGGACATGGCCAGCGCATACTGATAGGTTTTCTTGCCCGCCTCGGTAAGCTCAACGCCGCGCGTCGAACGCTTGAAGAGCTGGGCATTCAGAGACTGTTCGAGGTCATCGATCTTCCGGCTGACTGTCGGGGTCGACTCCCCCACCCGGGCAGCTGCCGCAGACATGCTGCCGAGTTCTGCAACAGCGCAGAAGACGCGCAGCTTGTCCCAGTCAAATCGGATCGTCGTCATCTGCGCGGGTCCTTTCTGCATTTCTGCAAGGCGGGTTTCCGGCATTTGCCGAAGCGCGCGCTGCCAACTTCTGAGACGGTTAAATCACTGAACTGCGATGGAGGCCAGATTGAGCGGAAGACCGGAGAACCAAGCCCTGCACCACGCACATCCGGGCGGCATGGCGATCCACCACGAATCTTTTGTGACTGGCATGGCCGCGTTCGGGCTGAGGTGCGCCTCTTGCGAAGAGGTCGGTGCAGGCGTCGGCATCGCCGAAGAACTGGTCGGGCAGGGCATGGTCTCTGCCGACAGGATCTGGATGGCCCAGAAGACCACGGGGTGTGCGGCCTGGGTATTTGGAGATCCGGTCGAAGGTGTCCTGCTGCTCGTACCGCTGAGCGAGACTGGTGAAAGGGCCGTGCGCGAGGGCCGATTTGATCCGGGTGCAGGCGTAATTGACCATTACTGCCGCCGCGGCGACCCGTGCTTCGGGGTGTATATCGGTGTCTATGCAGGCAGGACCCGGCAAGCGCGCGGCGCGCTCATGCGAGCCTGTGCGGCCTGCCGTGTCTCGGTGTTCGGGCAGGTGCCCTGTTTTGCGCGGGCGGCAACTGAGGATGGGGCAAGGTCCATGGCGACTCTCGGCTTTGCCCCTGCAGGCTTCGGAACACGAGATCTCTGGGTTCAGGAAGCCATTGCCGGATCAGGCAGGATGGTCGCGTGATGCGCTTTCCGGAGATTGGCATCGGTATACTTCGAAACCCGCCGTCGCGGGCAGACTTTGGAGCTTTCGAGACACGCATTGTCAGCGATCCCGGGGATTTTCAGAAGATCGCGTGTATCCGGGCGGTCGCGTTCATGGGGGAGCAGGCGTGTCCCTATGAAGAAGAATTTGACGGAAACGACTATACGTCCACACATCTGATCGTGTTGCGGCATCACGAGCCGGTTGCGACCCTCCGGCTGAGATGGTTTGCAGGGTTTGGAAAAGTGGAGCGGGTCTGCGTGATCCCTCGCTTCAGGGGGACGCCTGCGGTCAAGATTCTCATCGCCCACGCCTTTGAACTTGCCGCGCGCAAGGGATATCGCCGCATGATCGCGCAGATCCAGTCCCGACTGACAGACCTCTGGTGGAACACCGCCCATTGCCGTCTGGTGAAGGACCGGCCTGCTTTCTTTTTCTCCGACTATGAATATCGCGAGATCGAGCTGACGGTGCCGGTCCACCCGCACGCGATCCATCATCTCTCCGACCCCTATCTTCTGATCCGGCCGGAGGGCGACTGGGACCGCAAAGGCGTGCTCGAACGCTCGCAGATGCGCAGGCATGCCGGTGAAGACGAGGCCGCTTGAGCGCACGTGCACTCATCATTCATGTATTTCCCGACTATCCAGCGGGCGCGCTTGCAGTACCCGCACCGGTTCGCATGGCCTGGAGCCAGCGTGTGGAGATGGCACGCCGATCATCGGACACACTCATACATGTGACGCCAAGCTGGCCATTGCATCATTCGCCAGGAACGGGTCTCAGGGTGATGTCGATTGAACCGGTCTTCTGGAATCCGGTCGATACCGCCTTCGATTGCGCAGGTCTCACCATAGAGATCGATATCCGCTCTTATGCATCGGTCGAACTGCTTGGTATCTGCCCGGATAAGTTTTCCTCAGATACCAGCATGATGATCGCGAGGCGGCGGCCTGGCCTGCCTTTTGTGCGCAATACAGTTCATATGGATGACAGGGCCTGGCGCCGCGGGCTGGCAATTTTCTAGGCCGCGACTGAGATGGGGCTGCGGGACTCTGGGTGCCGCTCTAGGTCGCGGCGTCCGCGCGCGACCAAGCCCGGAAAGTGCAACGTGACTGCGGACACTGGGGCCCGCAGTCCATCGGTCATTTTGTTCCTGACTTGCCCGATGCAGCAGCCAGCGACAAGAGCATGTCCGGTTCGCCCTGGTCATGCTCGGCTCTCAGATAGGCCGCGCCCGGACGTGTGTCGAGAACGATCCAGACCGGTGCGCCATCATAGATCATCCAGTATCGACATACACCATGATGCATGTTCATGATGGCCTCTATTATTGTGTGATTGAAGTCTGCCCCGCCAAGACGGCTGATGCGTCTGTACCTGTCGGCTTCATCGCGTTCTACCCAAGTTACCTGTCTTGCTTTCATCTTTTCGTTTCCCTTCTTGCACGTCGTGCCGACGAGAGTCCTGTCGCCAGGTCAATTTTTGCCGGGCTTCGAACCCTTATTGACCGCCGGCAGCCCCATCGGCTGGTTGGTTGATTGAGCAGGCAGCGTGTTACTGCCTGCTCTCGCGCAGGTAGAGTTCCATTGTCTTGTGCTGTCGATAGTACAGGTAGAGCCATTCACAGGAATTATAACGTTCGAGTGGCCCCGCGATCGCTTCGTCAGGCGAGCATTCTGTACTTGCCTTGGGCTAAAGTTCTCCGGCCACAAAATTGGAAACAGGCATCTGCACGGCCACAAAGAATCCCTTCAAAGTGGCTATCATGAAATCAGTCATCCTCGCATTCGCCGTCGGCACCTGTTCGCTGGCGTCACCCGGCACATCAGATACCGTCAACTCCATCTATTGGTCTGACGGAGACAGTGGCCGGATCGACGGGACCGACTTTCGCCTGGCCGATGTCGACGCGCCCGAAACAGGCGGTGTGGGCGCTGCGATTGGCGGTGCTGAATGCGAGCGCGAGCGCGAACAGGGCTTCGAGGCCAAGGCATTCATGGTCGAGCTCACGAAGGGCGCTGACCTTGAAGTGACCAACAAGCAAGCGCCTGACCGCTATGGCCGGATCGTGCTCAGCCTGTCAGCCGGCGGCAGGGATGTTGCCGCCGCAGGCCTCGACGCCGGCATGCTCAGGCCGTGGCCCCATCGTGGGGGCCGCGCGCTGACCGACAAACCGGACTGGTGCGCGTGAGCCTGTCATGAAGTTTCCCACCGACAACGATCAGAACGATCGACCCGCCAAAATGGACGGGACTGAATTCCCTGAAGGTGGCTGGGGCGCCTTCGCCGGCAGGCTTGTCGGCATCCTCAGTTTCCTTGCCATCATGGTCATGGGTTTTCTGGCCATGACGGGTCTCTGGCGGTTGTTCTAGGCGCCACCCGGCATCAGGCCTTGATCTGGCGATCACCTCGCGCACTGCGCGAGCGCTGCTTCGCTGGCGGACTCCGCCAGCGGCCCGGCTCGTCTCCGGACC
>NZ_JBARZC010000351.1:0-1628 GCF_049649345.1 Henriciella sp.
ATGCATTTCCTCATATGACCGTCGCGCTTCACCGGGACCGATCGGCAGGATCGGGCTGGATGGCCGCCCTTGACGCATTGCTCAGCTCACTCGGGGTCCGGGGCAGGCTCGACCTCGCGCCATTTGCTCAGCTCACTCGGGGTCCGGGGGCGCGTCATGGTCGATAATGTCGATGAGTTCCGCCATTTGAGCGAGATCACGGAGAATGCCGACATGAAGCTGGTCGGCTGGGAAGCGCCCGGCCCGATGTCGCTGCGCTATGTGCAGACGGAAAAGAAGATCCGGGGGATGATTGGGCCGCTGGGGTCGGGGAAGACGACCACCATGCTCGTTGGCGAGGCCTTCTGCGCGATCCGCGCGCCCAAATGCGAGGACGGGGTCCGGCGTTACAGCTTCCTCTGCACGCGCGACAGCTACCGCCAATTGTACAAGACCGCGATCCCGTCCTGGCAGGATTATTTCCCGCCGACGGTCGGCGAATGGAATGGCGGGCAGGACCGGCCGGCGGAGCACCGGCTGAAATTCGTCGACAATTACGGGCCGGTCGAGCTTTACGCGCAGTTCGGTGCGATCCCTGACGGGTCGATCCGCGACTGGCTGGACGGGTTCCAGGTCACATCGATCATCTTGAATGCGGCGAATTCGCACCCGGAAGACGTGTTCAGCTTCGGAGTGCAGCGGATCAATCGCTGGCCGCCCAAACGCATGCTGATGAAGGGCTATGCCAATGAGGCTCATATGGGTTTCGATATGAACAAGACCGATGTCGATGAGTGGCCCTATGAGCAGTTTGTGCTGAACTTCGATCACGAGCTAATGGAGATCCTCGACTTCCCGTCGGGCCTCGATCCGGCCGCCGAGAACAGGCAGAACCTGCCGGACGATTATTATCAGAACATCATCCAGGCGCTGAAGACCAAGCCCTGGCTGGTCGACATCCTGATCCATAACAAATGGGGCGCGAGCCGGTCCGGCCTGCCAGTGTTTACCGATTATTCGGACGCCAAGCACCTGTCAGAGAAACCTCTTGAGGCGATACCGGGCCTGCCTCTCTGCATTGGGCTTGATGCGGGAACGTCGACAGGCGGTCGGCCTTCGGCCGTCATTTTTCAGGTGGTCGCACCCTTCCGGGTGCTCGGTCTGGATGAGCTTTATCTCGGCCGCTGTGGCCCGAACCGTTTCGGCGATGCGCTTCTGGCCAAACTTGACGAGCCGCACCTGCGGCCGGCGGCGAAAGAGATCGAGGCCTGGTGCGACCCTTCCGCATTCTATGGGCATGATGAGGAAAGCGACGAGGAGACCTGGATTGAGATCATCGAAGGCAAGCTCGGGATCGATATCGAGGAGCCTGAGAGTAACGAGCTTGAGGGCTTCCGCCTCGAGGCGATCCGCGTGCTGCTGACCAGCTATGAAGACGGCCAATGGATGTTCCTGCTATCGCCCCTTTGCAAGCTTCTGCGCAAGGGCTTCAACTCCGGCTATCGATACAAGATCACCGAGAAGCGTGACGGCGTTAAAGAGGATGCCAAGCCCGAGAAAAATGATTCATCGCACCCGATGGACGCGCTGCAGCATGGCGTTACCGGGAAGTTTGGCCGGTCGCTCATCGTCAATGTTGGCCGCTCCAG
>NZ_JBARZC010000352.1:0-17447 GCF_049649345.1 Henriciella sp.
GCGCAGGCTTGAGCTGCGCGTTCGTGTCTTCGAAGAGCTGTCTGCGCCAGCGGCCCGTCAGGCGCATGGCAGGCTTTTCGAAGAAGCGGAACGTCAGCCAGGAGAGCAGAATGCTGAGGCTGATGCCGAATATATAGAAGAGGATATTGTCGATCCGGCCCGGCGCGCCGAGGAGGAACCAGTCTGCGTAGGCCGTGCCTTGCAGCTGTCCCGCGAGCAAGCCGAACAGGCGCCTGAGGCCGCTCAGGACAAAGGTGTGGCAGAGATAAAGCGAGAAGGACCAGTCCCCGAGCGAGACCAGCCAGCCGGGAATATGGATCTCCTCAGAGGCTTCCCACGCGGCGAACGCATAGACAATCAGGGCGCAGGGCAGGCCGAATGACAGCACGCGGCCCCATCCGAGCGTAAACGCCGTCGCATCGCCCTGTGCGGCGAGCGCCATGACACCCCAGACAATGCCGACGCTCAACATCAGCCAGGGCACAAACCGCCGCCCGCTACTGACAAGGAGAGCAGCGAGACAGCCTGCGATAAATTCCATCGACAGCGGGTGGAAGAAGAGCTCGATATAATTCGAGGGATAGACAGACGAGAGCCCCGCCAGCGAGCCTGCCGTCACCGCGCCGGCCCAGAGCGCAAGCAGCCAGGGCAGGAAGCGCCGGGGAAACAGGATCAGGACCGCGAAGACGACATAGAAGTGCATCTCGTGCACCAGCGTCCAGCCAAGCCCGAACACAGGCACGGCATGCTGCGGCATCAGCGCGTAGGAGTAGAGCAGGTGCAGCCATGGATGCTCGGCCATGAGCGCGCTGCCGCCAACGGTCCGCTCGACATCATAGGGCACGCCATAGGTGACGAAGAAATAGATCGTCATCAGCACGGCAAACAGCCACCAGAGCGGATAGATGCGCGCAGCTCTCGCAAACAGGAAGGCCAGCGACGTCATCGCGCGCGGCCTCACATAGCCCGTGACATAGACCATGATGAAGCCTGAAATAACGAAGAAAAGATCGACGCCGGCAAAGCCATTGCGAATGAGGGTCGAGACAAGCGGTGTGTCGCTGAGACCGGCCCGCATGAAAGCGTCCATCTCGATCGCGCGAACATGGTAGACCATGACCAGAAGCGCGGCGAGCGCCCGCAGGGACTGGATGGAATGAAGTTTCAAGAGTCCTGATCCCTGCCGCTGCGCCAAACCTGCACGGCTCACATATCCGTCAGTTCAGTATTATTTTAAGGCGGATGCGCTATATCCTGTTCAAGACAGATGTCTTGGCATGCGTCGCGGCATCTGAAAAGACTAAGAAACCTGCTGGGAGCGGCCTGAATTTCAGCACAATTGAAATCTCATCTAGGCACGCAATTCAAAATACCCATATTGCCCGGAATGCCGAACGCTGAGCCTGAACCCGACGAAGAAACGTCCGAAGAAGTGGAGACCCGGCGGGTGCCCTTGCAGACTGTAACAACCGGGTTCCGCACGCTTGTTCGCCAGTGCCTTGCGATACTCGGCCTGGTTCTGATCGTTGTCGCGGTTCCGATTGCCTTTGTCACACCCTTCCTGCCAATCGGCCTGCCGATAGCGATCATTGGTGTCGTGCTGCTAGGACGCAATGCGATCTGGGGGCGCCGCTGGATGGAAGGCGTTCTTGAGCGCAACCCGCGCGTCGAGCGCTTTGCACCGAACTGGCTGATGCGCGCTGTCTTCGGCCGGGAAAAGCGCCGCCGCTAGGCGAGGGAAGTTGAAGCCGGTAACGAAGAAGCCCCGCCAGAGAGCGGGGCTTTTCCTTTTTTGAATTCGAAAGAGCCAGTCTGGCCTAGTTCAGCGCCTTGTCGATCTCAACGAGCGCTTCATCGAACATCTCGCCGCGTTTCGATGAGCCGAAAATGATATCCTTGGCTGCCTGCGTCGCTGCATTGGCGGCGGCCCGGCGTACATCTTCAGCCGCCTCGGCCTCTGCGCGCGCGATGCGGGCCTCAGCCTGCGCTTCGCGGCGGGCGACCTTCTCAGCCAGATCCTTGCGGGCCTGTTCGATCATCAGCTTCGCATCGGTCTTGGCCTGCTTGAGCATCGCCTCGGCCGTCGCGTCGGCTTCCTGGCGCTTGCGCTCGGCGTCGGCCAGCATTGCTGCAGCTTCCTCGCGAAGCTCACGCGATTCGTCGAGCTGTTTCTGGATCTCGTCGGCGCGGTTATCGAGCGTTTTGCCGATGAATTTGAACGCGCCCATGAAGAAGGCGATCGCCAGGAAGACAAGCAGCGCCAGAGCCGCGACATGGGTCGTCTCGTCGGTGAACGGCTCGAGGATGTGGTGAAAGCCTGTCGCGCCTTCATGTCCGGCCGTATCGGCAGGGGAGTGATCGTCGGTGCCCTGTGCGAAGGCCATGGCCGGGATGAGGGCGGTTGCGGCGAACGCGGAAAGAGTGCGCATCATGTCAGGTCTCCTAGCGTTTCGCAGCGCGGGCGACGGCGGTCTGCGCCTCGCTCTCGCTGACGGCGACGCCAAACCGGCCGAGAATGGTCTGCGTTGCGCCTGTGGCAATCGATTCCACATTGGACAGCGCGTCGCTGCGGACTTTCTGAATGCGGGCTTCGGCCTCATTCAGGCGTTCTGCAAGTTCTGCATCGACTTTCTGGCTTTCAGCAGCGATTTCTGCGTCGACCTTGGAGCGGGCCTTGTCGGCGGTTTCGCGCGCCTTGGAACGGGCCTCGGCCAGATGTAGCTCCTGCTGCTTCTGAGCTTCCTTGGCCTGCTCGTCGAGACGGGCCGCTTCATCGAGGGCATCGGCAATCGTATCGCCGCGTTTCTCAATCACTCCGCCAAGCTTGGGCAGGATGACCCGCGACAGCACCACGTAGAGCAGACCGAAGAGAATGGTCAGCCAGAAGAGCTGCGAGGGAAAGTGCCACGGGTCGAAGGGCGGGAAAGCAGCGCTTCCAGCTTCTTGCGTGGCCGGTGCGGCAAGCGACAGGAACGTCATGGCGTGACCTTGAGGATACCGTTGCAGAGGAAAAACGGCTGGCCCAGCGCCTCATCTCGGGCGGGCCAGCCGGTCTTGTCAGTGTTCGTTAGACCACGAACAGGATCAGGATGGAGACCAGGAACGCCAGGATGCCGAGCGCTTCTGAAAGGGCCATACCGATGAAGAGGTTACCGGTCTGCTGCGGGGCAGCCGACGGGTTGCGCATCGCGGCGTCGAGGAACGAGCCGAAGATGTTGCCCACACCGATTGCGGCACCGATCATGCCGAGCGTTGCGAGGCCTGCGCCCACATATTTGAGGCCGAGGGTGATATCGCCTTCCATTTCAGATCTCCTTTGGAAAAGCCGTTGTTTATCTTTGGTGCCCGTGAAGCCTGTTCGTGCGGGCGCGTCAAGGGGTGTGGCGCGGCAGCGGTGCCGCACCTCGGGATTAGTGAACCGGGTGAAGGGCGTCGTTGAGATAGACGCAGGTGAGGATTGCAAACACATAGGCCTGCAGACCCGCGACCAGAAGTTCGAGCGCGTTGAGCGCGACACCCATGGTGAAAGCGAGAAGGCCGACAGCGCTAAGCGCAACAGCACCGGCAAATGCAGCGCCGAAGAGCTGCACCGCAAAGCCGGCAAACAGTTTCAGCATAATGTGACCGGCCAGCATGTTGGCAAACAGACGCAGCGCCAGCGTGACCGGGCGGGCAAAGAAGGAAATGATCTCGATCGGGACGAGCAGCAGGTAGATCGGCCATGGCGCGCCGGCTGGGGCAAACAGTTTGAGGAATTTCAGGCCGTTCTTGTAGAAGCCGTAGACGATCACAATGGAGATCACGAGCAGCGAGAGGGCGGCCGTCACGATGAGATGGCTCGTCGTCGTGAAGGCGTAAGGCACCATGCCGATCATGTTCGCGAAGAAGACGAAGAAGAACAGGGTGAACACGAAGGGGAAGAATTTCAGCCCCTCCTCACCGGCTGCGCCGCGTACCATATCTGCGACAAAGCCATAGCCGATCTCTGCGACCGACTGGCTGCGCGAGGGCACGAGCTTGCCGCGGCTGGCGGCCAGGCCGAAGAAAATGATGATCAGCGCAACGCCAAGCAGCATGTAGAAAGAGGCATTGGTGAAAGAGAGATCCAGCCCGGCAATGTTCAGGTCAAAGAGTTTCTTGACCTCGAACTGGTGCATCGGGTCTGCCATCTGGTGGAAGGAGAGGTTCATCAGCCCTGTTTCCCGTTTTCCGGACCGTCTGTCTGGTCCGTTCCCTGTAATTGCGCGTCCGCCGTCAACTGGCGATAGGCGCGTATAACATTGAGGATGCCGGCTGCAAGGCCGAATCCCAGCATGACAAGCAGTCCCCAAGGCTTGGTGCCGAAAAAGTAGTCGATCATCAGACCGAACAAGATCCCGACGGCAACCGATGCTCCGAATTCCGCCCCGTACCGAAGGGCAAGCCCCCCGGCCGATACAGACCCGCTCATCTCTGCCTCACGGTGGGCCTGTTTCGCCTCTTTCGCGGCGCGGTCGGCTTGTGCCTTGGCAATCCGGTCGCTGAGATCATTGCGGTTGTCGCCGGTCATGATTTCAGGCCTCTGCACTGGCTGAGACAGACATGGGAACAGCCCCTGTCATTTGCGCCGGAAGCTATTTGAGGGGCGTGTGCAAGTCAACCCGAAGGTGCGGCTCGCAAATGGTTGAATTATAAAGAGAAAACGACGATTGCGCTTTTGACGCAGGGCTTTATTCGGCAGCGACAAGCTCTTCGGCAGCATCAAGGTCCACCGAGACCAGTTTGGAGACGCCTTTTTCGCGCATGGTGACGCCGAATAGGCGGTCCATCCGGCTCATCGTCACCGGATTATGCGTGATCACAATGAACCGTGTATTCGTACGCCGGCGCATCTCGTCGAGCAGGCGGCAATAGCGGTCGACGTTCGCGTCATCGAGCGGGGCGTCGACCTCATCGAGCACACAGATCGGCGAAGGACGTGAGAGAAACACCGCGAAGATCAGTGCGGTCGCCGTGAGCGCCTGTTCACCGCCAGACATCAGCGAAAGCGTCCCAAGACGTTTGCCAGGGGGCTGCGCCATGATTTCGAGGCCGGCATTGAGCGGGTCTTCATCATCGACCAGGCGTAGCTCTGCCTCGCCGCCGCGGAACAGCGTCGTGAACAGCGCCTTGAAATGCTCATTGACGCGGTCGAAGGCCTCGAGCAGGCGCGCGCGGCCTTCATCATTGAGCGCCGTAACGCCTTCGCGAAGCCGGGCGATCGCTGCGATGAGGTCATTCTTTTCGGTCGCTTGGGTGCCGAGGCGCTCGGCCAGTTCTTCGGCTTCGGCTTCGGCTTCCATATTGACGCCGCCGAGCTGGTCGCGGTCACGGCGAAGGAAGTCGAGCTGGCGGTCGGCCTCGGAGGGTTCGAGCACTTCAAGCTCTTCCTCGTCCAGGCCCGCTTTGGCGAGCATCATCAGGCCTTCCGGCAGACGCTGGAACTGGGCCCGGGCTGATTCGACAGTCTCGGTCAGGCGCGACTCAGCGTTCTCGATGCGAACCTTGGCACCGGCCAGCGATTCGCGCGCTTCCATCGCAGCGTTCGCGGTCTCACGGGCTTTCTGTTCGGTCTCACGTACAGCTGTTTCGCGCTCAGCCAACTGGTCGGCAACGCGCTGGCGTTCGGCTTCGAGCGTAGCGACGCGGTCTGCCAGCGCGTCGATCTGGCCCTGCATTTCTTCGGGCTTGGTGCGCGCGCCCTCGGCTTCACGGGCCGCTTCGCTGCGCCGTTTGAGGAGGCCTTCAAGCCGGTTCTCACTGTTGGCGAGACGGGTCGTCCAGCGCTCGACATCCTTCTGGAAGCCTTCGCGCCGCGCAATTGCCTGTTCGCGGTTGCGGGTGATGTCTGTGAGCCGGCCCCGGCATTCGGTTTCGTGCTCGCGCGCTTTGGTCAGCGCTTCGCGGGCGCCCGCAGCAATCGTTTCCAACCGCTCGACCTCGCTCTCGTCGCCGCCGATCGAGACCAGGGACAGGGCTTCTTCCACGCCGCGCAAATCCGACTCGACGCGGGCGAGCGCTTCGCTGGCTGATTCGCGTTTTACGTCTGCCCGTTCGAAGGCCTGTTTTGCTTCAGCTGTTGCGGCGCGCGCGCGGTTGAGTTCCGCCGCCTTGGGCGAGACCTGCCGGCGGGCGTCTTTGAGGTCATCTTCAGCATTGATGCGCTCGGCTCGGGCAGAGGACAGTCTTGCCGCAGCCGCAGAGAGCGCCTCGCGGGCTGGGCCGGTCTCGCTCTGCGCCGCCTCGAGACGTGCCTGCTGGGCAAGCCGTTCTGCGGCCGAGACCGGTGCCTCGGGCGTCCGGGTAAACCCGTCCCAGCGCCAGAGATGGCCGTCGATCGAGACAAGCCGCTGGCCAGGTTTCAGGTCTGCCGCAAGGCGTTCGCCATCGGCCTGGCTGACGACACCGCATTGGGAGAGCCGCGCGGCAAGTTCGCCGGGCGCTTCAACAAAGTTCGAGAGGGGCTCTGCGCCGGAGGGCAGGGCATCTGTCTTGATGTCGCGTCCGCCCCAATAGAGAGACGAGGACTTTTCGGTCGAAGCTTGCAGATCGTCGCCAAGCGCGGCGGCGACGGCTTTTTCATAGCCGTCTGTCGTGCGCACCCGGTCGATCACAGGCGGGGCTTTCGGCCCGCTTGCCTGTTTCAGAAGGCGATGGAGACCGGCGATTTCCGATTCGAGCGTGCGGACGGTCTGATCGGCTTCATCCTTTGGGGCCTGCGCGGAGGTTTCGGCTTCGCGGACATCGTTCAGCGCCTGTTCGGCGGCATCGACTGCGCGCTCGGCATCATGCACCGCGATCTCTGCGGCCTCTTCGGCTTGCTGAGCCTCTGTCAGGCGGGCTTGGAGGGCGGCCGTGTCCGGCATGTCAGCCAGCTGCGCCCTGAGACGGGCGGCATCGGCATCGAGGCTCGCCTTGCGGCGGCGCTGGGCTTCGGCGCTGGCTTCGGCGGCCTGACGTTCAGCGCGCATGGAGGCGAGTTTCGCCGCCACATCGTCTGCTGCCGCCTGGGCGTCGTTCAGCGCCGTGCGCGCAGCCTCGAGATCCGCCTTCGCCTTGGTTTCAAGCTCGGCATTGGCTTGCGGATCGTCTGTCGGTAGCGCCGCGAGATTGTCTTTCGCTTCGTCCAGCGCCTGCTCGGCCTCTTCCTTCTGGTGCTGCTCGCGCTCGATGTCATCCATCAGGCGGCGCGCTTCGCTTTCATGGCGCGCCAGCAGGTCGGCGGCGTTCTTGCGCTCGGTCTCAAGCCGGGCAAGGTCGATCCGCGCCTGTCCGAGCTTTCCGGACGCAATCGCTTCTGCTTCGCGCAGCGGTTGCAGGCCTTCGCCGGCTTCGATCCGTTTCGTCTCGGACACGGCCGCGTCGCGCGAATGCTGTTCGACAGCCCCGCGGCAACGCCCAAGTTCGGCTTCGGCGTCGGCTTTGGCCTGTTTGGCCGCTTCCCATTTGAGGTGCGCGAGGAAGGCTTCGAGCGCAGAGATTTTCTCCGACAGCTCTTTGTATTTGCGTGCCTTGCGGGCCTGGCGCTTGAGGCTTTCAAGCTGGCGTTCCACCTCGGCGGAAACTTCCGACAGGCGTTCGAGATTGGTTTCGGCGCCGCGCAGCTTCAGCTCGGCTTCATGGCGTCGGGTGTTAAGTCCGGAAATACCGGCGGCTTCTTCAAGAATGCGGCGCCGGTTCTGCGGCTTGGAGCCAATCAGCTCTGAAATCTGCCCCTGACGGACCAGCGATGGCGAGTTCGCACCGGTCGAGGCGTCAGCGAAGATAAGCTGGATATCCTTGCCGCGGACAGTCCGGCCATTCAGCTTGTAGGTCGAGCCCGCGCCCCGTTTGAGACGGCGCATGATCTCCAGCGTATCGGACGCGTTGAATTCCGGCGGTGCGGTGCGGGCCGAATTGTCGAGCACCAGCGTGACTTCAGCCAGTTCGCGGGCCGGGCGCTGCTGTGAGCCGGAGAAGATGAGATCGTCCATCTCCCCGCCGCGCATCGCCTTGGCAGAGCTTGCGCCCATCGCCCAGCGGAGTGCTTCTAGCAGGTTGGATTTTCCGCAGCCATTCGGCCCGACAATGCCTGTCAGGCCGGGCAGGACAGGGATGTCCTGAGGATCTACAAAGGATTTGAAGCCTGCAATGCGCAGTTCTGTGATGTGCAAAGCAGGCTCCCTTATCTGGTGTGGCTATTCCGGAGCACCGGAATCGGTGGCTGGTTCAAGCTCTGGAGCATCGCCGGATTCGGACTCCATGTCCTCGGCAGACGCAGCTTCCGGTTCAGCGGGGGCAGGCGCATCCTCGCCGAGCGCTTCATCAAGGACGGCCCGCATGCCTTCGAGGCGCCGCCACTCATAGCCCGGCAGGACCTGACCATTGACGAGAACTGTCGGCGTGCCCTGGACCCCATCGGCATCGCCAGCTGCCACAGCTCCGGCGATCGCCTTGCGGATGTCGCGGTTCTGCAGGCAGGCGTCGAATTCAGCTTCATCGGTAATGCCGTGATTGGCCGCGACCTGCTGAAGCGCTGCTTTCACCTGGCCGCCTTCGCGTGCCACCGCAAGGATGGCGGTCTGGCGCGAGAACAGCTCGTCGAGAACGTCAAAATACTTGTCCTCGCCGGCGCAGCGGGCAATCGCAAAGCCCGCGACAGTGATATTCACTGGCGCGGTCGGATATTCGCGGAAGATGAACTTCACCTTGCCGGTCTCGACATATTCTTCCTTCATCTGGCCGACGACGTCATTCTCGTACTGAAGACAGGCCGGGCAGGTCCAGGACGCGTATTCGATCACGGTTACCGGGGCATCATCTGCACCCATGGACATTTCCGTAACAGCGGCAGCATCAGGCGAACCGGCCGTCTGGCTGGCGCTATCGACCTCTGCATTGCCGCAGGCGGCAAGTGCGAGCATGGATACAGCGACCGTGGCTGCGTGGCGAGAAAGGGGTTTCATGAACATAACCTTCGCTTAAGAAATGAGTCGGAGTGGTTGCCAATAGGTTAACGGCAAGCGCGTTTCTGTTTACTTATTCCGTCGTTATCACAGCTTCGCCGAGGGCCAGAACAGCCTTTCGCAGGTCTGCATCCTCGATTTTCTGGACAGAATTGTGCAGCGCCTCGCGCTCGTCAGCGGTCAGCGGCCTGGTTTTCTTCGGCAGGGTCGGGGGCGGCGATTGTTTCAGCGGGCCCTGCACAATGCGGATCTCGCGGACATCGCCGCCAAGCGTCACGGAGACACGTTGCCGGATCAATTCTGACTGGTGCTGCACCATGGTCGAGGCGGCCGGGATAGAGCGTACCGTGAGCACGCGGCCCTTGCCCTTATTGCTCGCGCCGATCTTGTCGGGCTCGCACACTTTGGCGAGCGAGGGGCCGACAATCTCGGCCCATTGCAGCTTCAGCCGGCCGATCGCCGGACCCTTTTCGGGCAGCTTGGCGCGGGCAACCTTCATGATCGCCTGGCCGACAGACTTCGCTGGCGGGGCAACCGGGCGTGCGCGCTGGTAGCGCAGCCGGATCCGGGCGCGTGCTTCTTCGATGGGATCGAGGCTTGACCTGTTGACCATGGCCGCGATTGTGCACGCCATGCGCCCAAGTGAAAAGACCGCCAGTGCTGAATCGCAAAGATTTGATGGGCTGAGCGCGGCCCTGCTCGACTGGTATTCAGGCCATGCCCGCGAGCTTCCCTGGCGGATCGGACCGGGCGAGCGGGCCCGCGGCGCCGCGCCTGACCCGTACCGTGTCTGGCTCGCCGAGATCATGCTGCAGCAGACCACCGTGCCACATGCGACGCGCTATTATCTCGATTTTACCGCCCGCTGGCCGACAATAGACGCGCTCGCCGCGGCCGAGGACGAAACGGTCATGGCCGCCTGGGCAGGGCTTGGCTATTACGCGCGCGCCCGAAACCTGTTGAAGTGTGCGCGTGCTGTCTCAGAGCTTGGCGAATGGCCGAGCACTGAAGAGGGCTTGCGTGACCTTCCCGGCATTGGCGCCTACACGGCGGGCGCTGTGGCGGCGCTGGCCTTCGGCAGGCGCGCGGCTGCCATCGACGGCAATGTCGACCGCGTCTTTGCGCGCCTTATGGCGGCCAAGGGCGACTGGAAGAGCGAGAAGATCGAGATTGCAAAACAGGTTCGCGTGCTTGTGCCTGAGGACCGGCCGGCCGAATTTGCCGAAGCCCTGATGGATCTCGGCGCGACGATCTGTACGCCGAAATCACCCAACTGCCTGCTCTGCCCCGTGAGGGGCTGGTGCACGGCGCAGGCCGAAGGCAATCCGCAGCGCTATCCGATCAAGCCTGTAAGGAAGGCAAAGCCTGTCCGCTACGGTGAAGTTTATATCGTCTCGCGCGGCGGCGAGGTGTTGACGGAGCGCCGCCCGGACAGGGGCCTGCTCGGCGGAATGAGAGGCTTGCCGACAAGCGAGTGGACCGAGACCGGGCCGGCAGATCGCCTGCAATGGGTTCCCGTCGCTGCTGAAACGCTCGGGCAGGTGAGGCATGTCTTCACGCATTTCGAGCTGCGCCTCGATGTGGTCTGCGGAGACGTGGTCTCGCCGCCACCAGGCTATGACTGGACGGCGCGGTCAGATGCGGCAGACGCGCTTCCAAGCGTATTCAAAAAGGCACTGAAACTGGCACGCTGAGTTTCAGCTCTCTGAGGCCTTCCGGTAGGCTTCATCGCGCTCGGCGCCGAGTTTGTCGCGGACAGTTTCGACAGGATAGCCAAACTCCTCCAGCGCCCGCCCGGCAAGCTGCAGGCCCGCCTCGATTGCATCGGGAATGACGAAACTCGCGCCGGCCTGGCGCAGGGTCTTGCCGTGCTCTGCGTCTCTGGCGCGGGCGAAAATCGGCACATTCGGGCGGATCGAACGGATCGCGCGCACCATACGCTCGGCGCTGACCGGGTCATCGACGGTCACGACAAAAAGAGACGCGCCCGCGGCCCCGGAGACTTCCAGCATCTCCTTGCGCGCTGCATCGCCGAGCGAAATCTGCCAGCCCTCGGCGCGGCCCTGCTGCACGGACTGAAAGTTCCGGTCGAGGATGACGATATTGGCGTGTTCCTCATCAAGGATGCGGGCAATCGCGCGCCCAACGCGGCCGAAGCCGGCGATAACCACATGGCCTTCCTGCTCGGCAAAGCTCTGCGCGGGCATCTTGTCGCTCGCCGGCGTCTTCATCCGTTTGGCGATTTGCACGCCGATCCGGGAGGTCAGCGGAATGAGGAACATGGAGAGACCCGCAATCGCCGTGACAGGGGTCGCCACGCCCGTACCCACAACGCCGGCAGCGGTAGCGGCCGCCATCACGACAAAGGCGAATTCGCCGGCAGGCGCGAGAAGGAGGGACGCTTCGGTTGCCAGTGGGGCAGGCCCGGCAAAGATGCGGCAGGCAACCCATGAGACCACCATCTTGAGGATCATCAGGCCGGCCAGCCCGCCCAGTACGACAGGTGCGAGATCAACCACCGTGGCGAGATCAATGCTCATGCCAACTGTCATGAAGAAGATGCCGAGCAGAAGTCCTTTGAACGGGTCGAGGTCCACCTCGGTCTGGTGGCGGAACTCGGTCTCCCCCAGAACCAGTCCGGCAAGGAAGGCGCCAAGCGCCACTGAAAGCCCTGCAGAGGCGGTAATGACGGCTGCCCCGATGACGACGAAAAGCGTCAACGCCATCAGGAAATCGCGCCCGCCTGTGCGCGCGGCAAGCCGGAAGACATATTGCAGGACGAACCGGCCGACCCCGACAATCAGCACGACCGCGATAAGGCCTTCGACCAGCGCGCGCACGATGCTGGACGCGATGTCTGCGTCGTTCGCCGGCGCCAGAAAGCTGACAAAGATCAGGATTGGCGCGACGAGAATGTCCTGGAACAGGAGGACGCCCAGCGCTGTCCGCCCGGCAGGCCCTGCGGCCCTGTGCTCGCTGGTCAGGACCTGCATGACGATCGCAGTTGATGAGAGTGCCAGCGCAAGCCCGACCACAGCCGCCGCAGTCGCGGGCACGCCAAAGCTCCAGAGCAGCAGCCCGATCAGCACGGCGCTGAGGATCGCCTGCATCCCACCTGCGCCAAACACGATCCGTTTCATCTGCCAGAGATTGCGGAAGGACAGCTCAAGCCCGAGCAGGAACAAAAGGAAGAGGATGCCAAGTTCGGCGAAAGGCGCTGCGGCCTCAGGCTCGGACACGGTGATGAACTGCAGCGGACCCCAGAGATGCTCGAACGTGCCGAGCCCGTGCGGGCCAAGCAGGATGCCGGCAATCAGGAAGCCGGCGACGGCAGGGAGTTTGAGGGCCCGGAAGGCTGGAACGATGACGCCTGCGGCGAACAGGAAGACGAGCACATCCTTGAGAAAGATCGCCTGTTCGCCTGTCGACTCATGTCCCATGAAATCTCGCCCCTTCTTAGAGGGCAGGATAAGCAGGCGAGGCGCGAGCGCCTAGTTTCTCAGCAAGAAAAAGCTGCGTTGTGGTGTCGCTGCATTGGGAGCGAACCCCCTTGCATCGGCTTCGATCAGTTGAGGCCCATTTCCTGGCGGTAGCGGCGGCGCAGAAGATCGATCGGGGCAAGGTCGCCCTTTGGCGATTCGTAATGCCAGAACGTCCAGCCATTACAGGCCGGCGCCTGCATGACATGTGCGCCGAGGCGGTGGATCGAGCCTGAGGCATCGCCGGAAGCGAGGCTGCCATCGACGCGGATACGGGCATGGTGGCGTTTCTTCGGCGACCAGAGCCGGTCGCCGGGTTTGAGCCAGCCATTCTCAACCAGCGCGCCAAATGGCACGCGGGGCAGGGCGCGGGCGCTCTTCTGGGTCTCAAGCGCTTCGCCATTCAGCGGCGTGATCGCTTTAAGACGGGCGCGCGACAGGCGGACATAAGCCGGGTACTGCTCAATGCCGACAAAGTCGCGGCCGAGCATCTTGGCTGCTGCGGCCGTCGTGCCGGTGCCGGAGAAGGGGTCGAGCACGACATCGCCAGGATTGGTCGTCGCGAGAAGCACGCGTTTGAGGAGTGATTCGGGCTTCTGCGTCGGGTGGGCCTTCTTGCCGGTGACCGTGTCCTTCAGGCGTTCAGAGCCGGTGCAGAGCGGGATCGTCCAGTCGGAGCGCATCTGCTTGTCTTCATTGAAGGCTTTCAGCGCATCGTAATTGAAGGTGACGCGGGACTTCTCGGTCTTGCCGGCCCAGATCAGCGTCTCGTGTGCGTTCTGGAAGCGGGTGCCCTTGAAGTTCGGCATTGGATTGGATTTCAGCCAGATCACATCATTCTGAATCCAGAAGCCGGAATCCTGAAGGATCGCGCCGACGCGGAAAATGTTGTGATACGAGCCGATCACCCAGATCGCGCCGTCATCCTTGAGGACACGGCGGCACTCGGTCAGCCACTGATGGGTGAACAGGTCATAGGCGTCGAAGCTGTCAAACTGGTCCCAGGCATCATCAACGCCATCGACATGCGACTGGTCCGGCCGGGTGAGGCCACCGCCAAGCTGCAAATTGTATGGTGGATCGGCGAAAACCAGATCGACGGATTTGTCCGGCAGGCGCGACAGTACATCAATGCATTCGCCTTCAATGATCGTATTGCGGATCAGATCCATGGTCCTACAGCCCCTCAACTCAAATCAACTGAACGCCCACTCCGCCGCGATTTGGTTTCCGCTTCGTTACGCAAAACCCATTGCACGGCAGATCAGCTGACAAATGTCATTTCGCTATCGTAACAATACTTTTTGGCGCTTGTGGATAGGTCTGTGGAAATAAACTGCACTCGCTGTGCTATTGCTGTGCAGACACGCTAGATATCGAGCCGCATCTGGCCGTTCGGCGCTTCGGGCGGGCAGAACAGATCGGTGCGCAGGCGCGGGCGCGCCGTGTCGAGTTTCAGCCTGCGGGCCGCTTTCTGAAAGCGCTGTGAAATCAGGCGGGCCTGCGTGCCGCGGCCTCTGCCGCGTTCAAACCAGTTCGAATCATAATCCTGTCCGCCTCTCATATCGCGCAGAAGATTGATCACCTTTGCGGCGCGGTCCGGATAGTGTTCGGCGAGCCATTCATGGAAGATGTCCTTCAGCTCGAAGGGCAGGCGCAGCAGCACATAGCCGGCACTCGCCGCGCCATTCTCCGCCGCCGCTTCGAGCACCGTTTCCATCTCGCTCTCATTCAGCGCCGGAATGATCGGCGCATTCATGACGATGACGGAAATGCCGGCATCGGCCAGCGCGCGCACTGTCTGCAACCGCCGATAGGGCGCAGCCGCCCGCGGCTCCAACCGCCGCGACAGCTTTGGATTAAGCGTCGTGATCGATACGCCGACGCGGGCGAGCCCTTTTTCCGCCATGGGCGCGATCAGATCGATATCGCGCTGAATAAGCGCCGATTTTGTAAGAAGGGTCACCGGATGGTTGTGCGCCGCGAGGATTTCCAGGAAGCGGCGCGTCAGCTTCAGCTTGCGCTCGACCGGCTGATACGCGTCCGTGTTCATGCCGATCGCGATTGGGCGGGGCACATAGGAGGGCCGTGACAATTCCCGGATCAGCAACTTCGGCCCTTCGGGCTTGAAGAACAGCTTGCTCTCGAAATCGAGGCCGGCGGACAGACCGTGAAAAGAATGGGTCGGGCGCGCAAAACAGTAGACGCAGCCATGTTCGCAGCCGCGATACGGGTTGATCGTACGATCAAAGGAAATGTCGGGCGAGCGATTATAGGTGATGATCGTCTTGGCAAGTTCGCGCGTGAGTGTCGTTTCAAGCTTTCCCGCCGGATCTTCCATCGTGCCCCAGCCATCATCGAAGGCATCACGGGTTTCTTTCTCGAACCGGCCGGTCTGGTTGGAGATTGCGCCGCGGCCTCTATGCTCGAACCGTTCGCCAACAGCTTCGACATCAGCCTGGCTGACCCGGCCCTTCGGTTTCATCTTCTGCGAGGTTCTCATCATGGGTGGGTTGAACCACACAGAGAAGAACAAAACAAGAACAGACGGGGCAATCTTCTGTGGAATGCGCGGCGCTATTGCCTCGCTAGCGCGTCAGCCCTTGCAGGTATTAAATGATTTCAGGATCTGGCGCAGATAGCCCGGCAGAGCGCTTGGCAGGTATAGGTCGATATTATCGGCCCGGGTGACTCCCTTGGGCAGCTTGCCGACATCGGAGGGGACGGCCTGCAGCGACATGGGGGCATCTTCGAACAGCCGGCGCGAGGAGCTTTCCTTGAGGATTGTCACGATATGGCTGTGGCGCTCATCGGCGCAGATGCGGGCATATATCTCGCTGACAGATTTTTCCGGCCCTTCGAGAACCTGAAGAAAACTTGCCCCGTTATAGAGCAGGATACCCGTCACATTGGCGGCCGTATTATTCCGGATGGCAGCCTCAAGGATATACTGCAGTTCTGAAGACGACACTTGTTTGTGCGCCGTGCTGACATAGGCGAGTCGATACATGCAGGGGCCCCGAGCGTTGCGCAAGCCAGGGGGGGCGAGCGGTCAACAGCCGTCGATAACTTAAATTAATCGAACTGCTTAAAGACGATATTGGCTACTGTTTTTTATAGGTTTTCCAGTCTTCCGCCACGTCGATGTCTGTCAGTTGAGCCAGCAAAGTCACGCGCGAATCGGCAGGCAGGTCAGACCAGACGTCTTCCATGGCGTGCGGCGTCGACCATCTGACCTCATCGAATATGTCCGGCCGCCTCAGCTGCTGGCTCAGCCCGAAAAGCCAGAACCCGCCATCATTGGCCGGGCCGAACACAGCCCCCTTATGCCTGAGCGCAAGCCCTGCCTGGCGCAAATGGCGGCTGCGAATGCCCGGTGCATCGGCGCCGATAAAGATGACCGGACCATGCGGCGCTTCGATCATGGCCTGTTTCAGCCGATCCCCGAGGTCGCCGGGCGCCTGGGCAAATCGTGGAATACTCGCTGGCCAAAGACCGCCAAGCGTATCGGCGGTGGCGATGGCTGGCTCAACATAGAGGCGCGTCTTCAGACCAGAACTTCTGGCCGCCTGCATGGCTCTTGCCAAAGTAAACCGCGCAATCCTGCGGGCCTCGCTGCGGCCCAGACCTTTCGCCAGACGCGTCTTTGCAAGTCCCATCCTTGGCGGTTTGGCGAAGATGATCAAAGTCGGACTGGCCATGATTGTGCCACCTGATGGGTTACTGGTATGAAAGATCAACGGATGAGGGTGGAGATTGATCATGAAACATGTTTGGCAAGCTGCGGTTTTCGCAGGCGCTCTGATGACGCTCAGTGGCTGCTTCATGTCGACCACGGCGCTGATCGCGCCTGGCGCGGCAGTGCTGCCCGTCGATGGCGATATGGTGGCCTGTCTCCAACAGGATGATCCATGTATTCCGCTCGAGCGCGCAGGCGACGGCTATTTCGCCGAATCGCCCGGCGAGTTTGAAGAGGGCGTCACCCTCCGGTTCGCTCCGCTCGCACAGGCAGGCGGCAAGCAGATTTTCATTGCTGAAGCCGAACTCGAGGCCGATGAGGGGCCAGCCTTCGCCTATGGCCTTGCACGCCGCCTCGCCGAGCCGGACGCCCGCGGCGCGACGCTGCAGGTTGCGCCGCTCGACTGCGAAGATGCCGATGACGCGCTGATCGATCAGTTCAGGTCCGAAGGCGGCGAGGTGGAAGATGGCAAGCTGTTGGCTTGCATGCCGGTTTCACTCGAACAGTTGAGCGTGCTCATTCTGGCCGTTCATGGCGCCGATATCGAAAGCGATGCGTGGTGGGCTGAGCGCGGGGAAGAGTTCTAGCGGTATTTTTTCGCCAGCTTTTCCGGGCTGGCGCCGAACAGGTAGCGCGAGATGAGCCAGGCATTCTGCCAGCTGCGCTTGCGCCAGCCATTGCGCTCATATTTTGCCGCAGACGTGCGCGCTTCGGCAGACAGCATGACCAGTTTGTCCTTGCCGATCGTCTGGACGAGGCGGACATCCTCCATCAGCGGAAGGTCTTCATAGCCGCCGATTTCGTCATAGTGCTTTCGCGAAATCAGAAGGCCCTGGTCGCCATAAGGCAGCCCCATCCATTTCGCTCGCCGGTTGGCGCGTGCTGCGACATGTTTTGCCTGAGGATGATCGGAGCGAAACGCCAGCGTGAAGACCGCCGCCTTTTCCGCGTTCTTCTGCATATGCGCGGCCACGCGCTCGGCCCAGTCTCTAGACAGCGCCGTATCGGCATGCAGGAAAAGCAGCCAGTCCCCCCGCGCCGCCTCTGCGCCTGCGATCAGCTGTTTGCCACGGCCAGGCTCGCCCTCAATGAAATTGGCGCCGGACGCTTCGGCAATCTGCTCTGTCGCATCGCCCGACCCGCCATCGCTTATGATGACTTCGCGGATCAGCCCGCCCTCTAGACCTGGCATCAGGCTGTCGAGGCAGAGCGGCAGGTCTAAGGCGGCATCAAGCGTCGGGATGATGATCGAGAGCGGGGCTGGCA
>NZ_JBARZC010000353.1:0-9837 GCF_049649345.1 Henriciella sp.
GTCTTAGACAGGCCCGCCGCGCGAGTAAAATCGCTTCAGCCTTATTCTGCACACTGATGGTAGGGCTGCTCGAACCGCAGGCGAGTTTTGCGCAGGCCCCGGTGAAAATCGTCAACCTCACGGCAGACTGGTGCGCCTCCTGCCACGAGTTCGAGCCGAAGCTTGCTCTCGCTTTGGAAAACTACACCCATGCGGACGTCGAACTCATCAATATTGACCTCACGCATCTGCGCTCAGGGCCTGACAACAAACAGGCGACAATCGACGCCTCGAAAGCCCTTCTGCGTATCAACAAAGCCTCGTATCTCTGGGACTGGTATGGCGGCTATACCGGCATGGCGATCATGATTGCTGCGGATACGGGCGAGCCGATCTCCTGTGTCGACAAGGCCTATTCGGCCAAACAGATTTCCGACCGCATCAGGCTCGCCGGCATCCTTGCTCGCAAGGCAGCGCCCGGCAGGCGCCGCCCGGATGGCGCTGACTGCCCGGCCCCGATGCGATAGTTTCGCAACACTTTTTGCGCCGTGCGCGTTAACGGCTTCATCTCGCCTTCACCGTGCCTCATTTAACAGCGATAGCGCGATCGTTTGAGACTTCAGACGCCAAAGAAGCCCTTTGCCGGAAAGGACTGAATTGACAGGCTCGACACCAAAAAGACCGTCAGCAGACCGGCCGCCCACCTATGACGGGCGCGGCCCGTCATCTGGCGGAAGCTGGTTCAGCAATATTCTGGCAGGCCGGCCCATTCTGAAATGGGGCCTGATCGTCAGCTTCTCGCTGCTCGCGGTCGCCTGTCTTGCCGGCTGGCTCTATTGGCAGAGCCTCTATCGCGGCATGCCGGACCTGCCGTCAAATGAACAGCTCTGGGCCAAGGGCCGCGAACAGGCGATCGAATTTGTCGACGTTGATGGAGACACGATCGCGATCCGCGGGCCGCGCTATGGCCGCGCCGTCGACATGGACAAGCTGCCGCCGCATGTGCCCCAGGCTTTCATCGCGGCCGAGGACAAGCGTTTTTACGAGCATGATGGCGCCGATACCCAGGCGATTATCCGCGCGCTCTGGGCCAATTTCACGTCGGGGGAAACGGTCTCGGGCGCCTCCACGATTACCCAGCAGCTGATCAAGAATCTTGTCCTGACGCCTGAGCAGACCCTGAAGCGAAAGGCACAGGAAGTCCGCCTCGCCCGCCAGCTGGAAGAGCGGCTCAGCAAGGAAGAGATCCTCGAGCTCTATCTCAACCGCGTCTATTTCGGGGCGGGTTTTTATGGTCTTGGCGCCGCCTCGCGCTTCTATTTCGGCAAGGCCCCTGAGGAGCTGTCAGTTGCCGAAGCCTCGCTTCTCGCAACGCTGCCGCAGGCCCCGTCCCGTCTGGCCCTGACCAACAATATGACCGACGCCAAGGCGCGGCAGGCCTATGTCCTGCGCGAAATGGTCGAGGCCGGCTTCATCACACAGGCAGAAGCCGACGAAGCGCAGGCTGAAGATATCGAGCTTGCGCAACCGTCTGAGCGCGACCCGCAATTCGGTTTTGCGCTTGATGCTGCCACTGAGCGGATCGACGAAATCCTGCCCTCCCTGCCCGGCGACCTCGTCGTCCAGTTGACCATTGATTCCGACCTCCAGGCGGGCATTGACGAAGCCTTCCAGAAGCGGATGGCCGAAGAAGGCGCCAACCAGAAAGCGAGCCAGGCCGCCGGGATCGTCATGGACAGGCGCGGCCGCATCCTCGCCATGTTCGGCGGCGTCGATTACAGCGAAACCCAGTTCAACCGGGCCACCCAGGCCATGCGCCAGCCGGGCTCTGCCTTCAAGCCATTCGTCTACGCCACCGCCATCAAGCAGGGCCTGACGCCCTATGATGTGCGCCGCGACGAGGAGGTCGAGATCGATGGCTGGTCGCCGGAAAACTATTCGCGCGTCTATTCCGGCCCGATGACGCTGACCGAAGCGCTGAAGGACTCGATCAATACCGTCGCCGCCCAGCTCGGACAGGAAGTCTCCGAAGAGGCGATTATCTCGCTCGCCAAATCCTTCGGCATCACCAGCGATTTGCGCCCCCTTCCGTCGATCGCCCTTGGCAGCCAGGAAGTCACCCTGCGAGACCTTACCCGGGCCTATGGCGCCTTCATGACCAGCGGCCAGCGGATCGACCCTTATATCGTTGAGAAGATCTCCAATTCGCGCGGCGATGTGCTCTATGAGCGCCCGGACTACGACCTCGAACGTGTCTATGACCGACGCGATGCCGAGACCATGGTTGCCATGATGGAACGCGTCATCACTGATGGCACGGGCCGGCGCGCCGCCTTTGGAGAGTGGCAGCTCGCCGGCAAGACGGGCACCAGCCAGGATTCGCGGGATGCCTGGTTTATCGGCTTTTCGGCCGAACGCGTTGGCGGGGTCTGGGTCGGCAATGATGATGACAGCCCAATGACCAAGGTGACCGGCGGCGGCCTTCCCGCCGCGCTATGGCACGACATGATGGTGCTTGCCCATGACGGGCTAGAGCCAAGCCCGCTGGCCGGCGCCGGCACGCTGGTGACCCTGTCGCCGATGGCACAGCAGCGGATCGCCTTCTACCGCGACCTCGGCATGGCCTTCGAAGGGGCAGCGACCAACTAGTCGATGCGGGCCGGTTCGAAACTGTCGGCCTGCGCCAGATTCCATTCCCGTGCGAGATGGGTCTCACCCGGCTCGGCGAGCAGGCAGCCCTCTTCAATCAGCTTGTAGGCGCGGTGTCCTGGCGCGGCGATATCCTCTGTCACCCGGTGCATGATATGGCGCGGCGTCAGCTCTGACGGGTGGCTGCAGCCTGCCGCGCCGACCACTTCCATCAATGCCTTCAACGTATTGCGATGGAAATTATGGACCCGCTCTGCCTTGTCCGGAATGACCAGACCGCGCTGGCGCGACGCATTGGTCGTCGCAATACCGGTCGGACAGGTATTGTTGTGGCAATTGAGCGACTGGATGCAGCCGAGCGAGAACATGAAGCCGCGAGCCGTATTTATCCAGTCTGCGCCGAGCGCCATGGACGATGCCATATTGAAGGCGGAGATCTGCTTGCCGCTGGCCGCCAGTTTCACCTCATCCTTCAGGCCGCAGCCAAACAGGGCGTTTCGCACCAGCACCAGCCCCTGACGAAGCGGTGCGCCGACATGGTCCATGAACTCGGCCGGCGCAGCGCCCGTGCCGCCTTCGCCGCCATCGACGACGATGAAATCCGGTTTGATGCCGGTCTTGAGCATGGCCTTGCAGATGGCGAGCACTTCCCAGCGATTGCCGACGCAGAGCTTCATGCCAACCGGCTTTCCGCCCGTCATCTCGCGCAGCTCAGCCACCCATTCCATAAGCTCGACAGGCGTTGAGAAGGCGGTATGGGCCGGCGGTGAAAAGCAGGTCTGGCCGACCGGAATGCCCCGCGCTTCGGCAATTTCTTCGGTGACTTTCGTGCCGGGGAGAACCCCGCCATGACCCGGCTTTGCGCCCTGGCTCAGCTTGATCTCGATCATCTTGATCTGGTCGGCATTCGCGACGTCTAAAAACTTTTCGCGGTCAAAGCTGCCATCGCCAGCGCGGCAGCCGAAATAGCCTGACCCAAGCTCCCAGACCAGATCGCCGCCGCCGGCCTTGTGATAGCGCGAGATGCCGCCCTCACCGGTGTCATGGTAGAAGCCACCCTTGGCCGCGCCGCGATTGAGCGCCTCGATTGCATGCGCGCCGAGCGAGCCGAAGCTCATCGCGGATATATTAAGCACGCTCGCCGAATAAGGCTTCGCGGTCCCGCTCGCCCCGACGATGACGCGCGGATCCTCATCCTGGTTGTGCCGCGCCGCAATGGAGTGAGACAGCCACTCATAAGGGGGACGGTCTATATCAAGCTGGCTGCCAAAAGGCTCGACGGAAGAGACATTCTTCGAGCGCCTATACACCATGGCCCGGTCTTCATGATTGAATGGGCGGCCTTCTGTATCGCTCTCGACGATGTAAGCCCTGAAGAAAGGCCGAAGCTCCTCAGCGATCCAGCGCACGCGCCCAAGGATCGGATAATTGCGCCACAGCGTGTGGTGCTTCTGCAAGACATCATAGAGGCCGAGCAGCGCGAGTGCGCCAAACACCACGACCCCGATCCAGAACCAGCTGCTCACGCCAAGAAGCGCAATGAAGACAGCAGCCAGACAGATGGCGAGCGCGAGCGGGATAAATCGATACATGTGTCAGCCCCGAAATCTTTCTGTGTGCGCTTCAGCATAGGGTGAGCAGGAGCGGCGGCAATGCGCTGCGATGTCTTGCGGGATTTGCGGGCCGCGGGCGTCGGCCGAGGCGGTTTTTTTCCAGTTTCAGCTGGAACTCTTGCCGCTTAGGCGTGTTCTGTCTTCTCAGGTTTCTTCGACACACGCATATCCGGACCATTTATGTGAGTGAAGAAGAAAGGCCGGAGCTTCCGTCGAAGCTCCGGCCTATTCTTTTGCGGGATGCTATTTCCAGCCCTAGAAACCATTCAACTGGGCAAACCGGTCGCGGTGGAAGCTCGCAGAGCCCAGCAGCGCTTCCTGCACACGTGCCCGCTTCATGTAAAAGCCGGACTCGTGGGCATCGGTCATGCCAATACCGCCATGCAGCTGTACCGTCTCGTTTGAGACCAGATGCACCGTCTCGCTAGCCCGCGCCTTGGCGAGGCTGGCCAGTTCGGCGATGTCATTGCGCTGCTCATCAACCGCCGAGAGCGCATGCGTGACGCAGGACGTCGTCAGCTCGATATCGGTAAACATCCGGGCCGCGCGGTGCTGCAGCGCCTGGAAGGAGCCGATCAGCTGGCCGAACTGTTTGCGCGTCTGCATATACTCATGCGTCATCTCGAACGCGGCGAGTGAGGAGCCCAGCATCTCGGCGGCGAGCGCAATCCGCCCGCGATCGAGCACAGGTTCGAGCAGGTCATGGCCCTTGTCGGCCGCGCCGAGCACATGGCTTTCCGGCACATGGACATCCTCGAGCGTGACGTGCGCCGCGCCATGGCTGTCGACCGTGTTCAGCGTCTGGATGGTCACGCCCTTCGCGTCGCGTGGGACGAGAAACAGCGTCAGCCCGTGCGTGTCGCCCGGCTCGCCGAATGTACGCCCGACAACGATCAGCAGGTCTGCAAAATGGCCATCCTGGACGTATTTCTTTGCCCCGTTCAGCGTGTATCCCTGTCCGTCGCGCTCGGCTTCGGTGGCCACGCCCGTCGGATTGTGGTGGCTGCCTTCGTCGAGCGCCAGCGCGGTTGTCACCTCGCCGGAAGCGATCTTCGGCAGCCACTCCTTCTTCTGCTCTTCGGTGCCGCCCATCAATATGGCGGAGGCGCCGATGCACGCTGTCTGGAGGATGGGCGTTGTGGCGAGGGTGCGCCCTTGCGCTTCCATCACCTGGCCAAGCGCGACCATGCCCATGCCGACCCCGTCATATTCTTCAGGGATCAGAACGCCAAAAAAGCCAAGCTCGGCGAGCTTCTGGCGGCCTTCCGGATCGACGCCGTTTGCGCCCTTGTCACGAAGCGCTCGCAGGTGCGAGACCGGCAGCTCGTCGCGGGTGAAACTGACCGCGGTGTCCCGCAGCATCTCCTGGTCTTCAGTCAGGACAAAACTCATTTTCAATTCCTACTCATACGCGGCCCGGCCAAAGGCGGGCCTGCTTGTTCCTGCTGGACTATTGGTGGTCGCGAAGACCAAGCACGCGCTTGGAGACAACGTTGAGGTTGATCTCGCTGGTGCCGCCTTCAATCGAATTGCCCTTCGAGCGCAGCCAGCCGCGGGTCGCCATCTTGGCGCCCTTGTCAAAGCCTTCGCCTTCCCAGCCGAGCCCTTCAGTGCCGAGCGCTTCGATCATCAACTCGAACTTGTCCTGGTTCATCTTTGCGGCGGCATATTTGATGATGGAGGCCGTGTGGCCGACTTCCTGGCCAGCCTTGGACTGCTCCTGGCTGCGCTTCACCGTCAGTCCGAACGCTTTCGCATACATCTTGTGGTCAGCAATCCGGCCGCGCAGATCGCCATCCATGAGCTTGCCGTCCGTGCCCGTGCCAACATGGATCTTGGCATACTCCTCAAGCTCCAGCATGCCGGAGCCACGCGCCGCGCCGAAGCCGCTGGCGGAGATGGAGGAGCGCTCGAACTGGAGGAGGCGCTTGGCGATCTTCCAGCCGCCATTCACCTCGCCGACGAGCTGGTCCTTGGGCACTTTCACGTCTGTGAAGAAAGTCTCGCAGAAGGGCGACGAGCCGGAGATCAGCTTGATCGGGCGCGTCTCGACGCCGTCGCTTTCCATGTCGAACAGGATGAAGCTGATGCCCTCATGCTTGACCGTATTGTCGGTACGCACGAGGCAGAAGATCCAGTCGGCCTGATCGGCATAGGACGTCCAGACTTTCTGGCCGTTGATCAGATAGTGATCGCCTTTGTCCTCACACTTGGTCTGCAGGCCGGCAAGGTCAGAGCCTGCTCCCGGCTCCGAATAGCCCTGGCACCAGCGTGTGCGGCCATGGACAATATCCGGAAGGAAGCGTTTCTTCTGCTCTTCATTGCCGAATTCGAGCAGCGCCGGGCCGAACATCCAGAGGCCAAACGAATGCAGCGGGATGCGCGCATTGATGCGGCCAAGCTCCTGGTTCAGCACCTTGACCTGATCGCGATCGAGCCCGCCGCCGCCATATTCCTTCGGCCAGCTTGGCGCGGTCCAGCCGCGTTCGGCCATCCGTTCGAGCCAGATCTTGGAGTCCGGGTTCTTGAATTTTTCACCGCGCCCGCCCCAAATGACTTCATCCTCTGGCTGCGGCGTGCGCATGGATGGTGGGCAATTGTCTTCTAGCCAGTCACGAACCTCGCTGCGGAAGGTATCGAGATCAGACGGGGCATCATAAGGCATGGGGCGTCTCCTCGGGGATTTTGTTCTCGCTCAGTGTAGCACACTAGCTCGAAGAAAACTGCCGGGCCAAGCCTGACTTTACGTCAGTCGGGGCAGACAGATCGCCGCGCCGCAGGGCCGGGACAGACCGTCTCGCCGGGCCTTACCGCTTCACCCGCCGAAGCGGCCCATCAGACTGTGCTCAGGCCCTGTCTCGAAACCGGCGAGATTGATCATGTGCACCATGGTGACGAATATACCGAGCGCGCAGAACACCATGACCAGCCCCCACGGCACCTGATTGGGCCGGCCATCCTTGCGCACGCCGCCCATCTTGCGGTTGGCCTGTACGATAAGTCCGAGAAAGACGAATAACGCTATGACGGGGATGATCCACTGTGCCATGGCGCGCCGCGCTCCTTCTCATCAGGCTGATGAGGCGTCTTTGCCCAGAATGAGGGCCGGACCGCAAGCCCATAGACTGCTTTGACCGCAGCCAGCGTATGCAGCGGCCAGTAAAGCGGACGGGTCGCGATAGCGAGACAGCGGCTGAACGTCCACTTTCCGGGCGCAGACACGTCGGTCAGAAATCCGACCAGCCAGCCCATGCCGAAAATGCCGAAGCTGATCGCATCCAGCGGCACAAGGTCGAACGCAAGACCGAGAAAGACCATGACGGACATCGGACCATAGAGCACAGAGCTCAGAAGCGCGCCGCCGAGGGTGAGGTTCACACTGATCCAGCGCATCGTCCCCAGTTCGCGCAGCAGGCGCGCCGGGCTGCGCATCGCCACCAGCCAGGTCTGCATATAGCCCTTGATCCAGCGGCTGCGCTGGGCAAGCCAGACATTGAGCCGCCTTGGTCCGGCCTCATAGGTTGGCAGGTCGATGCCAGCGGTAAAGCCGCCCATGCGGGCAATGCGGATGCCGAGATCGGCGTCCTCGGTGACATTCCATGCGTCCCAGGCTCCGATGGCAATAAGGTCTCGCCGCCTGAAATGATTGCTGGTCCCGCCCAGCATGACCGGATAGGCGAGCCGCGCCAGCGCCCGGACGAAGATGCCGAACTGCACCCTGTATTCGAGCGCCCAGTGTGCGGGCAGCCAGCCATGAGATCCATTGGTTGCCACGAGGGGTGCCTGGACACAGACGACGCCCGGCCCGCCTGCATCGAAGGCCTGCAGCGCGGCCTTGAGCTGTTGCGGGTCCGGCCGGTCTTCCGCATCATAAATCGTGATGAAATCGCCTTCCGCGTGCGCCAGACCGAAATTGAGGGCTCGCGGCTTAGTCATCGGCGTGCCCGGCGGCACGATCAGTATGCGGGTGCCAGCCGGAAACGCGGCGGCATGCGCAGCCTCGACTGTGCCCGGGTCATCGGCTTCGACGAGGATGATCACGTCGAGCTTGTCAGCCGGCCAGTCAAGCGCCGACAGATTTCGACCAAGCTGCGCCATCATGTTGGCTTCATGGCGAACCGCCACCAGAACCGAATAGACGGGAAGGTCATCGCGGAGCGGAACCTCGTCAACGCTATCTTCCACGCGCGAGACCAGCGCGGCCACAAGAAGCGCGAACCGCCAGGCGATTACCATGGCGAAGAAAAACCAGAATACGACCTGCAGGGTGAGCAGCGTGGTGCGCGGTACCATATAGAATGCCGCCGCAATGGCGATAAACAGAAGACCCAGTATCAGCCATTTGCGGAGCGTGTTCCGGCGGCTCGCGCTCAGATCCTCAGGCAGAAGAAGAGATTGCGCCAGCGCTCCGCGTAGCGTCTTCGGCCGGTAATTGTCATGATCTTCGCGTCCCGGAATCGCCCCTGGTCGCAATCTGACAATTTCAGCCTTTCGATGATCCCCGCTCCCCATTGGTTAATTTGAGCCCGATTTTTGACTGAATTTCAAGTTGCCAGTCTCAACGCAAGAGAAATGCTGCCAGACTGTGCCCGCTCTGCCACGCCGCTTCCACTCGCGGAGCGATGCGCCAATCTCCGATCGTGGCAATACCTGTCTCGCTATCCCAGCCAAAAGGCGAGCCGGCCGCCTGCTCGACCATGGCGAGCAGCCAGCGATGCGCCGCCTTGAAGACGGGGGCCGGCGCGCCCGTCATATCGCGGAAGACTGTGGTGAGCTGATCTGTGACCTCGTCCCGGCCAAGCTCGACATTTGCCTTGCTCCACTCTGGAGACGCGTGCAGCACCCAGCTATCAATGCCGCCGCGGCCCGGCTTTGCTGAATTGCGGGCGACCCATGATAGCGGCGCCCCCTCGATCTTTGCGCCGTCCCAGTCCACCGGCACCTTGTGCTCGAACGCCAACATGACGGCCCAACACGGCGCCGAACGGGTTCGCTCAGCCTGCTCGGCAAGGCCGGGCGCCGCGCTCTCCAGCAGGTCACCTGCCTGCTCTGCCGGGATGGCGCTGATGACAATATCGAAAAGGCCCTCTCGCGAGCCGTCTTCAAAGATGAGGGTCTTGCCGTCAGGGCCTGGCTCGATCGCCGAGACCCTGCGGCCCCATTCGATATCCAGTCCCTCGGCCAAGGCCTTGATCACCGAATTCATCGCCGGGGCACCAACATAGATCGCGTCCCCGCCCTCGCGGGGTGGTTCGGTCTCGACCAGCCAACTCGTCCCGGCCGCCTTGATGGTGGCAAGGCGCGGGGTCCATTCGCGTACCGACCCTTCCGCCAACAATGTCTCAATGGTCGTGCGAAACGCCTCTCCCCGGGCGGTGAAGTATTGTGCGCCATGGTCCCAGCGGCATTCCCCCAAGGACGTCTCGGCCCGCCGGGTCGACAGCCTGCCACCCGGTCCGCGCCCCTTGTCGAACAGTCTTATATGATGGCCAGCCGCTGTGAGCGGGCGAGCGGCGGCTAACCCCGCCATACCGGCTCCGATAATTGCGATCTTCATGTCAGACGGCCTCCCTGGCTCTCGCGGCTAGACTTAGAC
>NZ_JBARZC010000354.1:0-4161 GCF_049649345.1 Henriciella sp.
GCAATGACAAGTCCGCCGAGGATAGCCTGCGCACCAAAACATCCGAGAAGCAGCGCCGATGTCGCCGACAAGTGCTGATATTCCGGCCGCAGCGTAAGGCGTTCCACCGAATGCGGGCTTAACAGGCACCATGCGCCAAGGCCGATAAAAATCGCGGCGAGCGCAAGCTGGATACGCCGTGACGTCATTGCCTAGAGCGACCCGCCCGCATCAGCATCGCAATGGCGCGACAGATCATCGACCGTGTCGGAATAGCGCACAGGCAGCAGGCGTTTGAGCTCTGGCCGGTCGATCTGGTTACAGCCCATCAGGCCAAGCACCAGCCGCGTATCGCTCTGTATGGTTTCCATGTTGCGGATCTCGGCACGCGGCGCGCCGCTGCGCTTCAGGGCCGCCTCATTCTCCTCAGCCGCAATATGGCGCACGGTGAGATTCCAGGCGAGCGGCAGGATATCGTCGATCCGCTTGGTATGTTCGAGCGCTGTCGGCCAGTCTTCATCGAGAATATGGATGAAGCCGATATTCTCTTCTGTGTAGGCCACCCCGACCGATGTCGCCCCGCGTTCAGCGCGGATACGCGCCGCTTCGCGCAGCTCGGCGAGCGCTTCCTGAAGCGCCGATTCCGAATCCTGGCCTGAGGGCAGCTGCTCGCTTGCGACAAGCGCGACCAGCGTCGTGCCCACCCCGTGATGGGCCAGCTGGGCATGCAGCAGCGTCTCTTCGAAATTGCCGCCTTCAAGCAGGGTCGCGGCCTTGGAGAAGGACTGATAGGCAAGCAGGGCATCGCCGCGCTTTCTCAGGCACTGGCCCTTCCAGAGCAGCAGCATCGGCGCTTCGAGCCCGCGCGCGGCGGCCTGGTTCACATAATCGACCACCGTCGAGCAGCCCCGGTTCCAGCCGAGCGACAAGTCATTCGCGATCCGGTATTCCAGCGCCGCCAGCCCGGCCGCGCCGCGCGCCTGCGCCGTCAGCGATTCTGAATTTTCAAGCAGGGCGGTCATCGCCGCGCGAACGGCCTCGACATTCTGACCGCCCCAATCTTCCAGCGCCGCCTGTAGCTGCAGGCGCTCATCGGTTGAGAGCAGCTCGCCATCGGTGCCGTCGGCGCGCAGCACAATGCCGACAACCTGCGAGGTGACTTCGTTCAGGGGAATGCCGAGAAAATGCTGCTGGGCCAGCTGCAGCGCATTTTCCTTGTAGCCGGCCACCTGGCGCACGGACTCGGCGCGCTGGATTTCGCGCGCAAGGTCTGCCTGGCGCCTGGCGGCCTCATTCTCTTCGCGGATGGCGACCAGGGCGGCTTGCGTCGATTCCCGCTGGCGTCCCGCCTCTCCGGCGACGATGCGCAAATTCATCTCATTGAGGCGCGTCTGGTCGGCATATTGCTGCTTGAGGCCGGACAGCTGCATGTAGAAATAGATCACACTGCCCGCCACGATGACCGCCGCCATGCCGATGATCGCGGCGAGCGCCGTCATCAGGAAGCGGAAGCTCTGCTGTTCCTCGCGAAGCTCGGCGAGCAGGTCGGCCGATGTGATCCGTGTGTCTTGTGTCGTATCGCTCACGCTGAAAGCCCCTCTGGCATGTCTCTGGCCGTGCCCGGCGCGGAGACCGGATCGTCGTCCTGCCAGACCTGGTCGCCGAAGACCGGTTCGAGCAGCAGTTTCATCGCTGTATCCTGATCATGCTCGCGGATGAACGCCTCGGCAATCATCAGCTTGATCCGCATCTGCCGGAAGCGCCACATGCGAAGCGCTGCTCCGATTGCCGTCATCATGCAGAAATTCGTCGCGCCGAGCATCCGCTCCGGGTTGCTGGCAAAGAGCTCAGAGCCGACGGGCAGCAGATAACGCCCGCTGAGCAGCGAAATGAACGTCGCAAAACAGGTCAGCGTCGCCACGATGGCAAGCAGGAGAATGTAGCGCGAAATGCGCGACCTCTCCTTGATTTGCGCGCGGTGGCGCCCGATGAGCCGGCTCATGGTCCCCATAATGGTTAAGAGAAGTCGGGCTTCGTGCACGTGAAGTCAATTCAAAACGCGATCATGCCGTCCGCCTGCCCTTGCCATGCCCGGCCACCCCCGCCTAATTTGCCGCGCGCCCTGGCCCGGCGCTGGCGTGTTAGCGTATGAAGGCAGGGAGGCTGCGACATGACGGAAGCTGTCAGCGACCATTATAACGAGCCGGACCTGCTGGCGCGGATCGAGCGTGCCATAGGCGCCATCGACCGCACACCCGACACGATTACCATCGAGGAGATGGCCCCGCTCGAGGCGTTTCACATTGGCGGGCGGGCCGCCACGGCCGCGCTGATCCCGGGCCTTGAGATAGAAGAGAGCGACGGCGTCCTCGATATTGGCTGCGGCACGGGCGGCGTCGCGCGCTATGTTGCGCACCGCTATGGCTGCCATGTCGACGGCGTCGACCTCACGCGGAATTTCATCGAGGCGGGCAAGACGATTTCGTCCTGGCTCAATCTGACCCGCAAGGTCAGGCTGCACTGCGACAGCGCGCTGTCCATGCCGTTCGAGGAGGAGATTTTCGATGCGGCCTACATGTTTCATGTCGGCATGAATATCGCCGAGAAGGGCGAGCTGTTCAGCGAGGTGAAACGGGTCCTCAAGCCGGGCGGGCGCCTGCTCGTCTATGACATCATGCGCGCCGGCGATGAGACCACCCCGCTCAGCTTCCCGCTGCCCTGGGCCAGCGAGCCGGGCGCCAGCCATGTGCGCGCAGCCGAGCGCTATGAGACCCATCTCGAGCAAGCCGGCTTTACCATTCATCACATCAAGCCGCGGCGCGACCTCGCCGATCCCTTCTTTGACAGGCTCGAGGAGAATAAAGGCAAGCCGCCCCCCGCGCTCGGAACGGCCACGCTGATGGGCAGGACCGCGCCGGAAAAGATCGCAAACCTGCTCGCCGCCTATCGCAAAGACCAGATCGTGCCGGTCGAGATCCTCGCAAGAAAGCCCTGACCCGCGCACAACCGACAAAGGTTGCAAAAATACTTATATTCCCGGAGAACGGGAATTCATCGCACTCGCCGAATAATCCGAAGCAAGGCCCAGAATCCATGACAGACCATATCCAGACCCGTATTTCAGATCACATCCTGACCCTCACCATCGCCCGCCCGGAGCGCAAGAATGCGCTGACCCAGGCCATGTATGGCGCCATGGCGGACGCAATCGGCAACGCAAATGACGACAAGGCTGTGCGCGCCATCGTTCTGACCGGCGAAGGCGACATGTTCACTGCCGGCAATGATCTCGGTGACTTTGCCTCCCTCGAGGCCCGCGAAAGCGGTGAGCCGCCCGTCACGCGCTTCCTCAACACGATCCGCGATGCCGAAAAGCCGATCATCGTCGCCGTCAACGGCCCGGCCATCGGCGTTGGCCTCACCCTGCTTCTGCACGCCGATATCGCCTACGCGGCAGACACGGCCAATTTCCGTGCGCCTTTCACCGCGCTGGGGCTGGTGCCCGAAGCCGGCTCGTCCATGCTGCTGCCGGCGACGGTCGGCAACTCGATGACAAATGAAATCCTGCTCGCCGGGCGCATCCTGTCAGCCGACGAAGCGCTCGCCTGCGGGCTGGTCTCGCGCGTCGTGCCATCCCATGAGCTGATCGGCGCGACCATGGGATGCGCGTCAAAGATCGCGGCCTCACCGCCCAACGCTGTACGCAAGTCAAAGGCGCTGATCCGCTCCAGCCGCGATGCCGTCGCGCGCCAGATGGCTGCTGAAGGGAAAGTCTTCGCCGAGCAGCTCCAGTCCCCCGAATTCGCCGAAGCCGCAGCCGCCTTTGCACAGAAGCGAAAGCCGGTGTTTCAGGACTGAGCGTCACACCGCCTTGGCGTGGCGGGGTGCGGCCGCTTCATCTGGCACATAGGCATCGAAGCAGCGTGCCACGGTCCGCATCAGGGCGCGGGCCTCTTCGGGTACGGTCAGTCTCGTTCCTTCGAGCTTGCACAAGCCAGCAGCTTCGAGCGGCGCAGCGCGCACAAGCGCGTCGTCTAACGCATGCCGGTCAGCGCCTGCCGCCTTGCACACTTCGGCAGTGTCGACAGTAAGCGCGCACATCAGCGCTTCGATCGCCCGGCCGCGCAGCCGGTCTTCATCGGTCAGCGGAACGCCCCGCTCGACTGGGAGGCGCCCTTCCGC
>NZ_JBARZC010000355.1:0-6408 GCF_049649345.1 Henriciella sp.
TACGGGCCCTGCAAATCTTGCAGGGCCCGCCTGGGAGTCTTCAAACGCTACCCGCGTCTAGAAGTTGAAACGGGCCGAAAGCGTCACCCACCGGTCGTTCTGGAACCAGGAGCGTCCGCCCCGCCGTCCATTCGAGTTCGGGATGTAGGATTCGGTTTCGGTGATCTGGTTCAGGAGGTTTGCCCCCTGGACACCGATCTTCAGGTTCTCATTGACCGTGTAGAAGAAGGAGCCATCAAGCTGGCCGCCCGCATTCTGGAAGATCGGATAGAAGGGCGTGATCACGTCGCGCGCCGTTACGAGATAGTCATCGCGCCAGTTATAGGCGAGACGCGTCGAGATTGGCCCTTTCTCATAGATGGCCGCCACGTTGAAGTTGTGCTCGGACAGGCCTTCAAGTGGCAGGTCTCCGAGATCAACAACGGGGTCACTACCACCCGCATCCGCGTCCGTGGCGCTGACGGTCGATGAGTTGACACCGTCACTTTCGATATAGGTGTACGAGGCTTGAACACCGAAGCCGTCCCATGGAGCAGGCATGAAGTCATAGAACTGGTTATAGGCCAGTTCGAAGCCCTTGATCTTGCCTGTCTCATCGGAATTGGTCGGCTGGTTTGTGACGAAGACATCATAGGTCTCGCCATTATTGGTGACCGACAGCGTACCGGAACCGGAGACGATGATGTCCTCGATCTCCTTGTAGAACGCCGTCGCCGTCAAAGACCCTGTGCTGGAGAAATACCATTCGAAAGCCAGGTCATACTGATCGGATTTTACAGGTTCCAGGAATGGATTACCGCCCGAGGTCTGAAAGCCGTAACAGCCGGCCGTAAACCCGGCAGGCACACCGGTGCCCGGATTGGCCGGATCGTCTTCCGTGGCTGCACTAATCGGATAGGTCGCCCGGGTCAGACCGACATCAGGCCGCGACATCGCCTTGGAGTAGGCGAACCGCACGATCATATCGTCCGTGAGCCCGAGTTTCAGGTTGAAGCTCGGAAGGATTTCCTCATAGGTCTGTTCCCCACTGAATGGGGTCGACGCTCCGCTGAGGAAGGCATAGGCCGACGCCCGCTCTTCCGGTGTGAGTGTACAGAAGAATGAGACGTTTGGAATTGAGCCATCCGGTTGTGGATCCGGAATACAGTCGCTCCCCGAAATATTGCCGGAGGTGCCGAATGTTCCATCGTCAGGCAGCGTTCCTGGCTGGGCGAATTGCAAGCCACCACTCGACGCAATCTGGGTCTCGACGTAACGAACCCCGACATTACCGCCAATGGACACGCCATTTCCAAATGGATCATCATGGCCGAAATCGAGCCGGCCGTAGAATGAGGTGATCTCTTCCGTCGCGTCCGTGATTTCACCAGGCAGGTAAGGGGAATTGCCAACCAGACCCGGACGATCCGCGAGACGCTGCCAGCCGGCTGAGCCGCCTTGGGCCCCACCCGTAACGCCGCCATTCTCGAGCCATTGTGCAACCACAGCATCTGCAAAGTCTGCTGTCGCACCATATTGCTGGGCCGGGTTGAGGGCGAAGAATGCCATTTCCGGCGGAGAGTTGGTATCGCCGCGCTGGAAATTCGGCCAGTCATAGGTATTTACGAAGCCGCCCGGCGCACCGATCTCATCCATCCAGATAGGACCGCCATTGCCCCAGATTTCCGACAGAGCGCCCCAGTTATAGGTGGAAAAGCGTGTTGTCAGATCGCGGTCGGCATAACGGCCGCCGAAACGGACGGATTTGATCCAGTCGAAATCGTCTTCGAAATCATATTCCGCATCGATGCGGAAGGCGTCGGATTGGCCTTCACTTTGCTCGAAGTGGTCCATGGCTGCGCGCCAGAAGCTGTTCTGAGGATCGGCCCAGTTGCTGCCGCCGACAAAGTATGCCGGGCAGGTCTGCGTGCCGACAGGCTGCGTACAGTCGATTTCCGCACCGCCTGCTGCGGCTCCGCCGAAACCGGGGATCTGGTTCGGCGGCAGGAATTCAACGATCGGGATATCCTGGCGCAAATCCATCCGCACATCTTGGAAGCTGCTCCCCCAGAGAGCGAAGTCGACATTGTCTGTCGTCGATTCCACGTGCTGATAGTCGAAGTTAAAGGCCCAACGCTCGCCGGGCGTCCATTTGAAGTTCAGCGACGTATCTTCGGTGACCGTTTCCTGCTCGACACCGCGATAGATGTTGTTGGACTGCAGGCCATAGATCGGCGTGCGAGGATCCCCGAACTGGTCATCGCGCCAGCCAACAGGCGCCGAGACCGTGCCGTACTGGAAGAGATCGTCGCCGCCAAAGCCGAAATCGGTGCCGGGTACGAAGAAGAAGGCATTGTCGCCGACATTGTCAGTGGCGATTTCCGAGGCGCGCTCATTCCAGCTGGTTGTTGCTTCGGAGCGAAGATACTCGAACGTTGCGAGCATGTCGCGATCAGGGCTTTCCCATTGCGCTGAGCCGCCAAAGCCTGTGCGCTCGCGGTTATATTCCTGTGAGCGCACGACCGCGCCTTCAGGCACCCAGACCCGCTGGGCAGCGAGGTCGTCGCGTGGCTGGAAGGAGGAGATTTGCGTGCCGTCGGAGCGTGTTTCGAGCTCCGAATAAACGCCGCTCAGCAGGATGCCGAAGCGTCCGGCATCGGTCTCCCAATTGTTGCTGTAAAGGAGCGAGCCGGTCGGACTCGTCTCGTCGCGGAAGTCCGTATAGGCGTATTCGAGCGTACCGGCGATCTTCTGGCCGTCGCTGTCGAAAGGCTTGCGGGTCACCAGGTTCACGACACCTGCAATGCCGCCTTCTGTAAGGTCAGCGGTCTGGTTCTTGAAGACCTGCACCGAGCCCAGAAGCTCTGGCGATACGTCAGAAAAGCTGAGCGCGCGGCCATTATTCGCTGTGAACGTGTCGCGTCCGTTGAGTTCGGAGCGCACAAAAGTCAGGCCGCGAACAACCACGCCCGAGCCTTCAATAGAGAAGTGGTCCGGGTCATCTGCAGCGGCAAAGCGGCTGATCGAGACGCCGGGTACCCGTTGAAGGGCTTCCGTCACCGAGCGATCCGGCAGGGCGCCGATGTCTTCTGCGGTGACCGCGTCGACGAGCGTATCGGCGTTTCTTTTGATTTCCTGGGCACTGGCGATCGAGCTGCGAATGCCTTTGACGACCACCGTATCCTGACGCGCTTCGCCTTCTGATTCGGTTGTCGTTACCTCTTCAGGATCCGGATCGGTATCGGCTTCCTGGGCGATTGCAGGCGATGCCTGAATGATCGCAAACGCTGACGCGGTGCAAAGAAGTGTGCCAAAAACACGCTTTCTTGACGCAACGGTATCGTTATTAGGCTTTTGCTTGTCCATAGAGGGCCTCCCATCCCTTGGTTTTCAGTGCGGCGCTATAATGTTAACGCTCTCAGTATTGGGAGGCACGAGACCACATAGTGTTTGCGCTATCAAGAAATAATTTTAGGTTTTCGTCGAAATCTCTTGGATTGTGGCGGGAAAGCCACCTCCGCGCCGATCAGCTACGCGGCTGCGGGGAGAGAAAATCGTCGGCGTGCTGATATAAATATGATTCCTGCTATGATCAGGAGTTGAGCGGGAGAGACAATTGCAGATCAAAAAGATCGTCATTGCAGGCGGCGGAACGGCGGGCTGGATGAGCGCGGCAGGGCTCTGCCAGCTGCTGAAACCGCTCGGCCTCGAGATCTGCCTTGTTGAGTCAGAACAGATCGGCACGGTCGGCGTCGGCGAGGCGACCTTGCCGCACATGCGCTTCTTCAACCGCACGCTCGGCCTTGATGAGCGCGAGCTGATGGCCGCCACCAATGCGACTTTCAAACTGGGTATTGAATTTCGGGACTGGGCGCAGATTGGCGATTCCTACATCCACCCGTTCGGCGATTACGGCCCGCCGGGTCAGACGATCCCGTTTCATCATGTCTGGCACCGGCTGAAGGAGGAGGGCCGCTCTGGCCGGATCGATGACTTTTCGCTCCCCGTGAGGATGAGCGAGCGCGGCAAGTTCGGCTTTCCGTCAGACGATCCCGAGAGCCTGCTCTCGACCTTCTCCTATGCCTACCAGCTCGATGCGAGCCTTTATGCGAAATATCTGAGGCGCTTTTCCGAGGCGAATGGCGTCAAGCGGATTGAAGGCCGGATCACCTCGGTCGAGCGAGACGGGGAGAGCGGCCATATCAGCGCGCTCAACCTGGAAAGCGGCGAACGGGTCGAAGGCGACTTCTTCATAGACTGCACGGGCTTTCGCGCGATGCTTATGGGCAAGGAGCTTGGCGCCACATTCATCGACTGGTCGCACTGGCTGCCTTGCGACAGGGCGATCGCCGTGGCCTGTGAGAAAACCGGCGAAAGCCTTCCCTATACGCGCGCGACCGCGCGCGGGGCCGGCTGGCAATGGCGCATTCCTCTCCAGCACCGCACCGGCAACGGTCATGTCTATGCGAGCGAATTCATGGACGATCAGACAGCGGAGGATATCCTGCTTTCGAGCCTCGACGCCGACGCGATCACCGAGCCGAACCGGCTGCGCTTCAAGGCCGGCATGCAGGACAGGCAGTGGATCGGCAATTGCATCGCGGTCGGACTGTCGAGCGGGTTCCTCGAGCCGCTGGAATCAACCAGTATCTATCTCATCCAGGCGGGCATCACTGCCTTTGCAGAGCTGATGCCGTCCGGCGGGATCGACCAGCGCGACGTGGACGAATTCAACCGGGTCATGCAGCTCGAATATGACCGGATACGGGATTTCCTCGTGCTGCACTATCATGCCACGGAGCGCGATGATTCCCCGTTCTGGACCTACGTCCGCACAATGAGCATCCCCGATACGCTGAAAGAGAAGATGGATCTCTTCAAATCACGCGGCGTCGTGCAAGAGTATAAAGACGGGCTGTTCCTGCATCCAAGCTGGATCGCGGTCTATCTCGGCCAGCGCGTGATGCCCGAGACGCGCGATCCGCGCGCCGATGCGCTCAGCGATGCCGAAATCCTCAAGCTGATGAAGGAGACCGAAGAGATCGAGCGCCTGCTCGATGGCTGCCCGGCCCATGAGACGGCGCTTACCGACTTCTGCCGCAAGGAGGCACCGGTTTTTTCATGACCCGGACGCTCAGCATCCTCGGCGGCGGGCTTGAAGGCTGGCTCACTGCGCTCTTCGCGGCGCGCAAGCTTGAGGGGCTGTGCGACCGTGTGGTCGTCGTCCCTTCCGGCAAGGTCGAGGAGACTGGCGCAGCGGTCGTCTATCCGCAGAGCCGGAGCCTGCTGCTGGACCTCGGGCTCAATGAAGAAAAACTCGTCCGCGAAGCCGATGGGGCGTTCCTGCTCGGCGCAAAATTCGGCGCAGCGCCCGGCTACGTCCTCGCCTTCGGGGCATACGGCGCGCCGGCGAATTCGGTTGCTTTCCATCATTACTGGACGCGGATGAAAGATGCGGAGCGCGCGGCGCCTTTCGATGCGTACAGTCTCGGCGCGGAAATGGCGCGCCTTGGCCGCTTCGTGCATCCGGTGAGCGATCCCAAGAGGCTTGAATCGAGTTTCGGTTATGGCCTCGTGCTCGATCGGGCAAAGGTGTCGGCTCTTGTCGAAGCTGAAGCTCGAGCTGCCGGAGTCGAAATGGCCGATGCACCGCCTCAGGACGTCTGGCTGCAGATCGATTCCCGCGCCATGGCAGTGGGTCTCCCTGATTTTGTGGCGTGGACAGACCTGCCGGATGTCGGACGAACGAGGGTGGAGGACGCTCCGAAGGGCAACGCGAATATGTCCTGCTGGTCGGTCGACAATTCGGCGGACGACCTTTCTGTCACCCTGTCGAGCCGGAGCCGGTCGTACAAGATGACCTGGTTCGATAAGAACGCACACGTCGCCGGCCGGCTTGCGGCGCCGTGGACGGAGCGTTCAGTCTGCCTCGGCCAGGCGAGCCACGCGCTGCCGGGGGTGTTGCAGACCGATCTGCTGCTGCTTCTGGCGCAGCTGGGTCTCCTCGCCTCGCTTCTGCCGGCGAGCGACCAGCCCGCCGACATCGTTGCGCGTGAATACAATCGGCGCGCGGCGCGGATGATGGACTACGTCGCCGATATGGAAGCGCTGGTGATCAGCGCCGGGAAGCTTGCCGATGGCGAGATTGCCAGCCCCTCGCTCGCGCGCCGGCTTCAGCAGTTCAGGAGCCGCGGCCGGGTCGTGACGTATGATGACGAGCTGTTTTCCGAGCAGGACTGGATCGCTGCGATAATCGGCTTTCATGCCGTGCCCGAGCGCGTCAGCCCGCTTGCGCTCGGCGCACCGATCGAGGCGGTGGCGCGCAATTATGACGGGCTGCGCCAGGCGATTGGCCGCGCCGTTTCGCGCCTGCCGGACCAGCAGACCTATCTTGCCCATCTGCTTGAAGAAGAGGGGGCTGGCTGATGC
>NZ_JBARZC010000356.1:0-1854 GCF_049649345.1 Henriciella sp.
TGGCTCACCAGTGCGCTTTCGACCTCGGCTGTGCCCATGCGGTGACCTGAGACGTTGATGACGTCATCGACGCGGCCCGTGATCCAGTAGAATCCATCGCGGTCGCGCCGGCAGCCATCGCCGGTGAAGTATTTTCCGGGATAGGCCGAGAAATAGGTTTCGATGAAACGCTGATGATCGCCATAGACCGTGCGCATCTGGCCAGGCCAGCTATCGGTGATGATGAGATTGCCCGCAGCCGCGCCGTGCAGCTCATGGCCTTCTGCATCGACGAGCTTCGGCTTTACGCCAAAGAAAGGGTGGCTGCCGGCGCCAGGTTTCATGTCTGTCGTTCCGGGCAGTGGAACGATCATCGTGCCGCCTGTTTCGGTCTGCCACCAGGTGTCGACGATCGGGCAACGCCCGTCGCCAACCGTGTGATAATACCATTCCCAGGCTTCAGGATTGATCGGTTCGCCGACCGTCCCGAGCAATCGCAAGCTCGATCGGTCAGTGGATTTCACGGGCCCTTCGCCCTCGCGCATGAGCGCCCGGATCGCCGTCGGCGCAGTGTAGAAAATCGTGACATTATGCTTGTCACATACCTCCCAGAAACGCGCCGGTGTGGGATAGGTCGGCACGCCCTCGAACATGACAGACGTCGCGCCATTCGCGAGCGGGCCATAGACGATATAGGTGTGGCCTGTGACCCAGCCGACATCGGCCGAACACCAGAACACATCGTCTTCCTTCAGGTCGAAGACATATTCATGCGTCATCGACGCCCAGACGAGATAGCCGCCGCAGGTATGGAGCACACCCTTCGGCTTTCCCGTGGAGCCTGACGTGTAGAGGATGAAGAGCGGGTCTTCCGCATTCATGGGCTCTGGCGGGCAGGTATCAGCGACATCGGCGCCAGCTTCATGCAGCCAGATGTCGCGGCCCTCTTTCATCTCGACATCGCCGCCCGTGCGCTGGACAACGAGGACCTTGTCGACCATGCCGCCAGCAAGATCGCAGGCCTTGTCGCAATTGGCCTTGAGCGGGACGGTCCGGCCGCCACGAACCCCTTCATCAGCGGTAATCAAGAATTTCGATTCGCAATCGGTGATCCGGCCGGCGAGCGCCTCTGGTGAAAAGCCGCCAAAGACGACAGAATGAACCGCGCCGACCCGTGCGCAAGCCAGCATCGCCATCGCGGCTTCCGGGATCATCGGCATATAAAGGGTGACGCGGTCACCTTTTTTCACGCCCATGTCTTTCAGCACATTCGAGAAGCGGCACACAGCGTGATACAGCTGGCGGTAGCTCATCGTGTGGCTGTCTTCAGGATCGTCGCCTTCCCAGATGATGGCCGGCTTGTCGCAGCGTGTTTCCAGCTGGCGGTCCAGGCAGCTTTCAGTCACGTTCAGCGTGCCATCTGCGAACCATTTGACGTGAAGGTCATCCTTGTCCCAGGACACATCCTTCACCTGCGTAAACGGTGTCATCCACTGAATCCGCCGGCCGTGCTCGCGCCAGAAGGCTTCAGGATCATCGATCGAGGCCTGATACATCTCGCGATACTTTTCCGGAGTGAGGTTTGCCTTTGCCGCGAAGGCTTCTGGAACCGGATGTGTCTTGACCTCGTGGCTCATACTCTTCTGAACTCCCTATATGTCTGTCGCTGGCTTAGAGATTGGTTTGTCTCTCACCATTCATCATCGCCAGCATGCGCGCTGAAAGGCGGGATGTGAACCCCGCCTTTTGGCACACGAAGAGCAACGCCTGCTTTTGCTGAGAAAGAGCGCTAATACCAGGCTCTGATCCCGAAGAGCACGGCGAAAGCGTCCGTCTCGCCTCCCGCAGCCTCTATGAAGTTTGCGGTTTCGCCAT
>NZ_JBARZC010000357.1:0-12877 GCF_049649345.1 Henriciella sp.
CATGCGCTCAACGCCGAATATTTCGAGCGGATCGAGGCGATCAACTATGCGCTTGCGCATGATGACGGGCAGAATACTCAGGGCTTGCCGAATGCGGATGTGATCCTGCTCGGCGTGAGCCGGACATCGAAGACCCCGACCTGCGTATATCTTGCCAATCGCGGCGTGAAGGCCGGCAATATCCCGCTCGTGCCGGGTGTTCCTGTGCCCCCGATCATGGATGATCTCGATCCGGAAAAGGGCCCGCTTGTGATCGGCCTCAAGATCGGCGTCGAGCGGCTCGTCCAGATCAGGAGCCAGCGGCTGATGGCACTCAACGAGAATTCGGCGACAGATTATACGGACGAAGAGGCCGTGCGCGCGGAAGTAACAGAGGCGAACCGCCTGTTCCAGCGCAAGAAGTGGCAGATGATCGATGTGTCCCGGCGAAGCGTTGAAGAAACGGCAGCGGCCATTCTCAACAAGCTGAATGAAAAACGGGGCCAGGGATGAGCGAAATCATTCTGGCGTCGGGCAGCGAGAGCCGCCGCGCGCTCCTTGCCAATGCGGGTGTTAAAGCGACCTCGATCAAGCCGCGCGTCGATGAAGAGGCCGCCAAAGCCGTTTTTCGCGCAGAAAAGATGCGGGTGTCAGATCAGGCGATGCGGCTCGCGGAGATGAAAGCCATCAAGGTGTCGCAAAGCCATGAGGGGCTCGTCATTGGCGGCGACCAGATGCTCAACCTCGATGGCGAGGCGATGGATAAGCCGGCCGACATGCAGGATGCCGGGAATCATCTGCGCCGCTTGTCAGGCAAGTCGCATACGCTGGAAACTGCAATCGTTATTGCAGAAGACGGTAAACCGGTCTGGCGCCATCTTGTCGCTCCCAAACTGACGGTGCGACCGTTGGGCGAGGACTTTATAGCCGCCTATCTGGAAGCGGCTGGCCCGGATATTCTGAAGACGGTCGGTGCCTATATGCTCGAAGGTGTTGGCGCTCAGCTCTTCAGCCGGATCGAAGGCGATTACTTCTCCATCCTCGGCCTGCCGCTGTTGCCACTGCTTGACTATTTGCGCATTCGAGGCGTCATCAAGGCATGATGCAGAAACTGGCTGTGATAGGCGATCCGGTGGGCCATTCGCTCTCGCCGCAGATCCATATGACCTGGATTGACTCGATGGCGCTCGAGGCCTCTTACGAATCCATCCGCGTGCCGACAGGGGAAACGGCCGCTGCGCTTGAAGACTTCGCGTACAAGACATTTCGCGGCCTGAACGTCACCCTGCCCCATAAACAGGCCGTGCTCTCAAGCGTCTCGCATATGTCGCCCGCCGTGATCGCGATCGGCGCGGCCAACACGCTGACGCAGTCGGAGCCGGGCCAATGGTCGGCAGACAATACCGATGCGCCCGGCCTGATGGCGGCGCTGAAACGGGTCGGCGTGGTTTCGCTCGAAGGTAAATCGGTGCTCCTGCTTGGCGCAGGCGGGGCAGCGCGCGCAGCCTTGTTTGCCCTCGACCAGGCTGGCGCCGACATCACTCTGCTCAACCGCACCGTGGAGAAGGCCGGCAAGGCGCTTTCGGACTGCTGCGCGCGCGATCACAGCTTTGGCCCGCTCGATGATCTGCCGCGCATCGCTGAAAGCGCCGATCTGGTCATCAATTCCGCCAGTCTCGGTCATGGCGGGGAATTTTTCGCACTGCCCAAGGGAGAGGGGCGGCTCTTCCTGGAAATGAGTTATGGCGCGCCCGCCGGTCCACAGATCGATCATGCGCGATCGCAGGGCTGGGCCGCCGAAGACGGCCTCGGCATGCTGGTCTGCCAGGCGGCAGAAAGCTTCCGCATCTGGTTTGGCGGCGAGCTGCCGGATGTCGAAATCGCCCTTGAAGCCTGCCGCGAAACGCTGAGACTGACCGAATGATAATTCTCGGCCTTACAGGCTCCATCGGCATGGGAAAAAGCGCGACCGCGGCAATGTTCGCCGAGGCAGGCGTGCCGGTCTACGATGCGGATGCGGCGGTTCATGAAATCTATGCCAAAGGCGGGCTTGCGGTGGCCCCGCTCGCCGAGCGCTTTCCAGGCGTTGTGGTCGACGGCGCCGTCAGCCGCCAGCGCCTGCGCGATATCGTGCTTGAGGACCCGGATGCGCTCAAGGATCTTGAATCCATCGTCCATCCACTGGTTGGCGAAACCCAGAGCCGGTTTCGCCGCGACGCCATGCATTCCGGCGCCAGGCTCGCCGTCCTGGACATTCCCCTGCTCTACGAAACCGGCGGCGATGCACGCTGTCACTACACCGCCGTGGTTTCCGCCCCCGCAGACATTCAGCGCGCCCGCGTCATGGCGCGCGAGGAAATGAGCGAGGCCGAATTCGACAAGATCCTCGCCAAGCAGATGCCAGACGCAGACAAGCGGGCCCGCGCCGATTTCGTGATTTCTACAGCGTTCGGTTTCGACTTCACGCGAACCCATGTAAACGCGATCATAGATTTGCTCTCAGCGATGGAGACACACCCGGCATGACGACCCAGCTGCGCGAGATCGCCTTCGATACCGAAACCACCGGCCTCCACTGGGCGGGCGACGACCGGATCATCGAGGTCGGCGCTGTCGAGCTGATTAACCATGTGCCCACAGGCCGGACCTTTCACCAGCGCATCAATCCTCGCCGGAAAGTTTCGGAAAAGACGATCGAAATTACCGGTATTACCGATGATATGCTGGTCGGCATGCCATTCTTCGAAGACCCGCAAATCGTTGATGCTTTGCTTGAATTTATTGGCGATTCGCCCGTCGTCGCGCATAATGCCGCCTTCGACCGGGGCTTTCTGAACGCTGAGCTTATCCGTTGTGGCAAGGCTGAAATCCACATCGACCAGTGGGTCGACACGCTCGACATCGCAAAGAAACGCTATCCCGGCGCGCCGGCGTCGCTCGATGCGCTCTGCAAGCGGTTCAATATCGGCCTTGAGGCCCGCACCCTGCACGGCGCCCTGCTCGATAGCCAGTTGCTCGCCGAGGTCTATCTCGAGCTGCGGGGGGGCCGGGCTCGCAGCTTCGATTTTGCCGATGGGTCAGGCGATGGCGATACCGCCCGCTTCCGCACCGCGAAACAGCGCCCTGCCCCGCTCGATCCGCGTGTGACCGAAATCGAGATCGAGCGTCACACAGCCTTTGTTGCAACGCTCGGAGAAAACCCGATCTGGAGCCGCTACCAGCCCTAACGCCTAGCTTTGAGGATCGCTGGAGCCTTCGGCGGCTGGCGGTGTACTATCGCCGGTGATCGGCTGGCTGCCCTGGGACTGCATGGCGCGTTCGCGCTGCTGGCGGTACAGCGCTGTGAAATCGACAGGGTCGATCCGGAGCGCCGGGAAGCCGCCTTCCTGGGTCAGGTCTGCGACAATGCGGCGCGCGAAGGGGAATAGCATGCGCGGCGCTTCGATCAGAAGCATTGCTTCGGTATCGGCCTGCGAGCCGCCCTGGACCTGGAACATGCCCGCATATTGTAGCTCGACCAGGAAGAGTGCGGTGTCCTTGGTCCCGGCGCGGGCATTGAGTTTCAGGATCACCTCATAGACGCCCTGTTCGGTGTTCTGCGGGATGGCCTGCACATCAATACCGAGATCCACATTTGGCTGCTCTTCGACACGCGCACCAGGATTTTCGAAGGACAGGTCCTTGATGTACTGGTTCAGCACGCGCATGCTCGGGCCGGTCGGCGCCTGAGGCTGTGCAGCGGTGTCTGGTGTCTCGGTCATGGGCGCGAAATCCTCTATAAACTGGGTTTTGCGCCTATCATGCGCCCTCTAGTTGCGCAACACTGGGTGGCACAGCGCAAATCGCGCCTATATGAGTGTGTGAAACAGTCCTTCCTTTGGAGACTTCATGTCATCATCGCTTATCGAACTGGCCCTGATTGCAGCGATTGCTGTGTTCGTCGGCTGGCGGCTCTATACGACGCTTGGCAGCGATTCAGGTCCGCCTGAGGGCCGCACGCGCTCGCAGGCGCCAGCGACACCCAAGACAGAAGGCCGCCCGACGGAAGAGGGCCGCAGCGGCCTGCGCCCTGCTTTTACAGGTCCCGCAGCCGCCGGGCTTGAGGCAATCCATGCCGCCGATCCAAGTTTTCACCCCAAGGAATTCCTGCAAGGTGCGCGCGGCGCCTATGAAATGCTGGCTTCGGCCTTTGCGCGCGGCGACCGCGAAACGCTGAAGCCCTGGCTCGACACCGATGTCTGGGAAGCCTGGGACGCAGCCATTGCAGAGCGCGAAGCGACCGGCCGCGAAGCGCCGCAGCTTCTGCGCATCCGCCACAGCGAAATCGACGATGCGAGCCTCACCGGCACAATGGCGCGCGTTACGGTTCGCTTCGAGGCAGAGCTTGGCGACGGCGACATGACGCGCAAGTCAGAGGAATTCTGGACGTTCATGCGGGACGTCGATTCAGACGACCCGAACTGGCTGCTCGACGACGTCGATATCGCCAATTGATTTTCAGGAAAGACGTGACTTGAAGCGCCTTTAGAGGCACGCTCCGCGCTGACCGATGCCAGCCAGGGAAGCGCACCCATGTCAAAGGACCTCGTCTTCTACACAAATCCGATGTCACGCGGGCGCATCGTCCGGTGGATGCTGGAAGAAGTCGGCGAGCCTTATGACACGGAGATCATGTCCTATGGCGAGGCTCTAAAGTCGCCATCCTATCTCGATATCAATCCGATGGGAAAAGTCCCGGCGATCATGCACAAGGGCAGGGTGGTGACCGAAACGGCCGCAATCTGCGCCTATCTCGCGGACGCCTTCCCGAATGCCGGGCTCGCGCCGCCGACGGATAGCCGGGCGCGCTATTATCGATGGTTTTTCTTTGCCGCAGGCCCGGTTGAAGCGGCGATGACCAACAAATCGCTGAACGTGGTACCGAATGAGGAACAGCGCCGCTCGGTCGGCTATGACCGGATGGAAACGGTCATGGACACTCTGGAAAAGGCGGTTGAGGAATCGCCCTATCTCGTCGGCAATGACTTTACGGCGGCCGATGTTTATGTCGGCTCACAGATCGGCTGGGGCCTGCAATTCGGCACGATCGAAACACGCAAACCCTTTGAGGACTATTGGGCGCGCATCAGTTCACGGGACGCCAAGATCAGGGCCGATGAAATCGACAATGCGCTGATGGCAGGCTGACTGTCTGCGGCCGACGCGATTTAAGTTGCAGCGCCGCAGAAAGACTTGGAAAACTTCGCCGATGAGAAAGCTCTCCCTCTTTTACGCGCTCCTCGTCCTTGCTGGCTGTGCCGCTACACCCGACGAGACGCCCGCGCCAACGCCGCCGCCTCCGGTCACTGAAGCGCCACCGCCTGCCCCGGTCTGGGCACCCCCGGTTCCAGCCGCCTTCGATACGCTTCCAGGATGGGGCGAGGCTGATCTCCTGCCGGGTCTCAGCGCTTTTCAGAAAAGCTGCGAGGTGTTTGAGCGACGCGAGCCGAGCGCCCTCCTGTCAGACAATGCGCCCTGGGCAGGCCGTGTGGAAGACTGGCTGCCAGGCTGCGCGGCGCTCGATGTCGTGCGCGACGAGGCGAGTGCGCAATCGGTGGTACAGGCGCTGTTCACCCCGGTCGAAATCCTCAGCCCGACAGGCGACTCGCGGTTCACAGGCTATTTCGAGCCAGTCTATCAGGCACGCTACACGCCGGTGTTTCCTTATACCGAACCGGTTCCGGCCCTCCCGGCCGATCTCGTCTCCGAGGGCGGCGACAATGTCTATCAGACCTTGCCGAACGGCACCCGGCGCCCCTATCCCACGCGCGCCGAGATTACCGCAGGCGGGGTCAATCCGCTCGCCTATGCCCATCCGGGCGATGTCTTTTTTCTTCAGGTCCAGGGCTCGGGCAAGCTCGTCTTCCCGGATGGCCGCGTGATGAAGGCGGTCTATGCCGCGCATAATGGGCAGCCCTTCAATTCGACCGCCAACTGGCTTCTCGACCGCGGCCTGATCAGCCGGGGAGAGGCGTCGATGCAGGGTATTCGCGCCTGGATGGACCGGGCGAGCCCTGAGCAGGTGCGAGAGGCGATGAATGCCAATCCGCGCTTTGTTTTCTTCAATCTCGAACCGGGCGCCGACAGCGCGAGCGGCCCCAAGGGTGCGCTCAACGTGCCGCTGACACCGCTGGGCTCAATGGCGGTCGACCGGGCCTACCATCCGCTCGGCGTTCCGGTCTTCGTCGAAACCTCCGCGCCCGGCCTTGGGGGCAACTGGTCCGGCCTGCTCAACGCGCAGGATACGGGCGGGGCGATCAAGGGCGCTGTGCGCGGCGATATCTATTTCGGCACGGGACTGGAGGCCGGCGAGCGCGCCGGAACAATGAATGCGCCGGGCCGGCTCTGGGTTCTGTTGCCAAGCGCGGTTGCAGCGCGGCTGAACGCGCCCGGAGCGGTGGCGAGCCTTGGTCTTCTGCCCAAAACCCCCTAAATCGCCCGCATGGCGGACCGTAAACTCTCGGATGAAGAAGCGAAGGCCTGGGACCAGGTCCGAAAGTCGATCCGCCCGCTGAAAGGCGGAAAGTCGCCGCGCGTAACCCGCGACCTGACCGACCATCCCATCCTCAAACAGGTCAAACATCCGTCCATCGAGCCTGCCCAAGCCAAGAAGCCTGGAAATAGCCCGGAATTACCACGAAATTACCCTGCTTTTAGCCCGGCCGACCGGTCTGGTGAAAAGAAGGTGCGGCGCGGGAAGATCGAGGTGTCTGCCAGCCTCGACCTACACGGTCATACCCAGGCCACGGCCTGGTCAGCCTTGCCGTCATTCCTTATCCGTGAGCAGGCGCGCGGCAGCCGTTGTGTAATTGTCATTACAGGAAAGGGCAAAACTGGAGAAGGCGTTCTCAGGCGCAATTTCCTGCGCTGGCTCGAGACCGGTGATGCGCGAAGCCTCATTTCAGGCTATGCGCCGGCTCACCCGAAACATGGCGGCTCAGGCGCCTTCTACGTCTTCCTGAAACGGCGCTAAGCCCTTGTTTGCCTTGCCGCTTTTTCCGCAATGCCAGACACGCCGCGCCGCTCTGAAAGCGCATCGGCAACCATGTCGAGTGGCACACCCTTCGCCCTCAGACCGACCAGAAGATGAAAGAGAAGATCAGCTGTTTCAGCCGCCACATCCTTGCGCCCTTCTGCAGCAATGGCGAGCGCAACTTCGGCGCCTTCCTCTGCGATTTTCTTGGCGCATCTGAGCTCCCCGCCCTTAAGCAGCCGGGCTGTATAGGACTTTTCGGGATCTCCGCCGACACGTGAATCCACCGTCTCTGCGAGCGTTTCGAGCAGCGCAGTGAGGCGGTGGGCAGATCCAAGTTCCTGTTTTGCCATGGTTTTCTTTCGGGTCGATCGTTCAAAAAGGTCTGACAGGGGCGCCCGCGTCAGCAAGCGCCTTGCGGGCTTCAGATAAGCTTACTTCGCCAAAGTGAAAGATTGATGCCGCAAGCACAGCATTGGCGCCGCCTTCAAGAATGGCCGGTGCTAGATCCTCTGCAGAGCCCGCCCCGCCTGACGCGATAACCGGAATGTGCACTGCAGATGTGATGGCTTTGAGGAGCGGGATATCAAAGCCGGATTTGGTGCCATCCTTGTCCATCGACGTCAGGAGGATTTCGCCGGCGCCGTGTTTTTCCGCCGATTTTGCAAACGCTATCGCGTCAATTCCGGTCGGTCTGCGCCCGCCATGGGTGAAAATCTCCCAAGATGCGCCGGTTTTCCTTGCATCGATCGCGACAACGACCGCCTGGCTACCGGCCTTGGCAGCGCACTCGGAGACGACGGACGGATTGGCCACGGCGGCAGAGTTTATCGCCACCTTGTCGGCCCCTGCGCGCAGCAATTGCACCAGATCCGCGCTCGAGCGGACGCCGCCCCCTACTGTCAGCGGCATGAAACATTGCTCGGCCGTGCGGCGGACCACATCCAGCATCGTTCCCCGGCCCTCATGGCTGGCTGTGATGTCGAGAAAGCAGAGTTCATCGGCGCCCTGTTCATCATACACCTTGGCGAGCGCGACCGGATCGCCGGCATCGCGAAGCCCGACAAAGTTCACGCCTTTGACCGTGCGGCCGTCTTTGACATCGAGACAGGGAATGATGCGGGTTTTCAGCATCGATTACGCCTTCGCCGCTGCAATTGCGGCGGCCGGATCAATATCTCCATCATAGAGCGCGCGGCCAAGGATTGTGCCTGATATAGCGCGTTTTCCGCCCGCATTCTTGAGCGCTGTGATGTCAGAAACACTCGCAACGCCCCCGGACGCGATCACGGGAATCGAAACAGCTTCGGCCATCTCGGTGGTGAAGGCGACATTAACCCCCGTTTTCATGACATCTCTTGAGATATCCGTAACCACAAGGCCGGCCACACCGCAGCCCTCGAAGATTTTGGCCAGCTCAACCGCTTTCATGTCCGAGGTTTCGGCCCACCCTTCGACGGCGACATTGCCGTCCTTGGCGTCGATGCCGACGACCACGTGACCGGGAAGCTCCCGGGCCGCGGCCTTGACGAGATCAGGGTCCCTGAGGGCCGCCGTGCCCAGAATGACGCGCGAAAGGCCGGCCTCGAGCCAGGCATTGATCTGCGCACGCGTTCGGATACCGCCGCCCAGCTGAACCGGGACGTCAGTCGCGGCGAGAATGCGACGAACAGCCTTGCCATTCGCGCTGTCGCCGGCAAAGGCGCCATCAAGGTCAACGACGTGCAGCCGATCAAACCCCATCGCCTTGAATCGAGCGGCTTGGTCGCCCGGATCGGGATTGAATGAGGTGGCCCGATCCATTTCCCCGCGGATCAGCCGGACACATTCTCCCGATTTGAGGTCGATGGCTGGATAGAGGTCGAACGTCATGGCCGGTCGTGAAGCAATTTTCTGTGAGGTGAGGCAAAGCGAGAGCAGGGCTTAGTCTTTTGTGACCACAGACTCAACTCTATTGGGAACTGCCTCGCCCAGCATTGTGCCAGAGCGGTCGATCAAGCTGGAATCCCCCTTGCCCCATGTCTCTCCACAGGCCTCGAGACTATTGGCGATCTCATCCAGAGCGAACCGAACCGCGTAGAGTTTTTCGGCTTCCTCGCCGTCAACGTCCTTTCCGCCTTCAATATTCGATTCTTCGCGCAATGGGCTGACACTAATGTCTGTTTTCCCGTCAAGGATATCGTCGAAGATGGCAATCGCCTTGTCTTTCAACGACTTGAGTTTTGATTGCACGTGCTGCTCCTTGTCGCCTCCTCGTTCGTCGAGGCGCTTGATGGACCGGTCCAACAGCATGATGGAGCTGTAGAGTTCCTCAAGAGCGTTCAGCCTCTTCTGGCCCGCGCCTCTTTTCTTACTGTGCATGGCCCGCGTTGCTTCGCGCGCATCGCTCAAAGCGCTGTTATAGGCTCGGCGTGCGCTGTCGGCGCCTTCTTCGTCGCGATCAAAAGCCATGACAGCCGCCAGCCGGTCGCGAAGGGCCTGCCATATAGCCTGGCGATGACGTTCGGCACGGTGAGCCGCGCTGTCGGGCCACACAATAAGCGCAACGATAATGCCGGCGACAATACCAATGCCGATCGCTGTGGCTCTTGCTATCGCGACATCCACAGACCCGTCTTCGGCATGGGACAGGGATAGCGCGACAGCGGCCACCACACCCTGCCGCCAGCCCGGCCTGAAACCGGCGATAAAGTTCATCACGAACATGGCAAAGACGAGCGCGGCAAGCGTCCCATATCCTGACGGCAGCAGGAAGAGACACGCGACGCCTATGACGCAGCCGACAATCGTCGAGATCATGCGATCCCATCCCTGGCTGGTCGTTCCGCCTATGCTGGGCTGCACGATCATGACGGCTGTCAGAATGCCGGCGAATTTCTCGTCTGTGCCCACCGCATCGATAGCGATAAAAGTGACGGCAGCTGCGATGGCTGACTGTATGCCAAGACGCAGGGCATCGCGGCTTTTCTGGTTTGCTAGATTGAAGTCTGGAAGGTTCATGAGCGGGTCCTGTCTCGGATAAGTCGAGGAGCGACCGGCCCTACTGAATATTCCAAGTCAGGAAGTTTGCGAGCAGCTTGAGGCCAATTCTCTGGCTTTTCTCTGGATGAAACTGCGTGCCGAACAGATTGTTCCGCGCGGTCGCAGCGGTGATCTCGCCGCCATAATCGGTAAACGCCGCGAGGTCGTGTCTGTCTTTGAGCTTCATGGCATAAGAGTGGGTGAAATAGACGTGCGGGTCGTCGCCGAGCCCCTGCAGGACCGGATGATCCTGTAATATCTGCAAACTGTTCCAGCCCATATGAGGGATGGCGAGGCCTGGTGCGGCCCTGATGCGGTCGACCTCGCCGCCGATCCAGCCAAGGCCCGGCGTCTCGCCATCTTCGAGCCCGCGATCGGCCAGCAGCTGCATGCCGACGCAGATGCCGAAAAACGGAACGGCGCGGTCGAGCACCGCCTCTTTCAGCGCCTCGACCATTCCGTCCACAGCGCGCAGGCCCTTGGCACAATCGGCATAGTGCCCGACGCCCGGTAAGACCACGCGGTCTGCCCGTGCGACTTCCCGGGCATCCTCGGTCACACGGATCTCTATATCAGCCTCAGACAGCTGCGCAGCCGCCCGCAAGGCCCGCTCAGCCGAGTGGAGATTGCCGGATCCGTAGTCTATCAGCGCGAGCATGGTCATCAGACCCGCGCTCTTAACGGGGCTGCGGCAACAGGGGAAGGGCCAAAGGCTTGATATGGCGCTGGCTGTGTCGCAAGGTCGCCGCAATTCCACACAGCCCTGTTTTGCCGGGGCGCCTATTCAAACAGGAGTGTCCCCATGCGCCTAGCGCTCGCAGCCGCGTCTATCGGCCTGATCTCTTCCACCCTGATGAGCCCTGCGCTCGCTGACCCGGCAGCTGAACAGGCAAAAAGCCTGGTCAATGAGCGCCCCCAGCTCACTGAGACGCTTGCCACGCAGCTCTGGGACTGGGCCGAAGTCGGCTATCAGGAAACCAAGTCGTCGCAGCTCTTGCAAAGCACCCTGGCAAGCGAGGGGTTCGACGTGGATATGGGCGTTGCCGGCATTCCGACGGCCTTCGTCGCCGAGTATGGATCGGGCGAACCGGTGATCGCGATCCTCGCCGAATATGATGCCTTGCCGGGAATCAATCAAAGCCAGGCCCCGACACGCGAGCCTGTTGCCGATAAACATGCCGGACAAGCCTGCGGCCATAATCTATTCGGTGCTGGCTCGGTCTCAGCTGGCGTCGCCATTCGCCATTGGCTTGAAGACACGGGCACTGAAGGCACGATCCGCGTCTATGGCACGCCGGCCGAAGAAGGCGGTAGCGGTAAGGTCTATATGACGCGAGCCGGTCTGTTCGACGATGTCGACATCGCGTTTCACTGGCATCCGGGCGACGAGAACTCCGCAGCAGCGAACACTTCGCTTGCCAACCGGTCTGCCAAGTTCCGTTTTAGCGGTGTCTCAGCGCATGCTGCCGGCGCACCGGAACGCGGCCGCTCAGCGCTCGATGGGGTCGAGGCCATGAACATGATGGCGAACATGATGCATGAGCACATGCCGCAGGATGCGCGCATGCATTACGTCATCACGGCAGGTGGCAACGCCCCGAATGTCGTGCCGGACTTTGCTGAAGTCTTTTACTACGTCCGTCACCCTGATGCCGACGGCGTCGACGATATCTGGGTGCGCCTCGAGAAAGCTGCCCAGGGCGCCGCGATGGGCACAGGGACGAGCGTCGAATGGGAAGTCATCCACGGCAACAATCCGCTCCTCGTGAACGAAGCGCTGGCGCGAATGATGGATGCGAAACTGCGCGAGATGGGCGGCATTTCCTATACGCCCGAAGAACAGGCCTATGCAGAGCAGATCGCTGCAAGCTTCGACAATCCAGAGCTCAGCCTTGGCTCGCAGGAAGAGATCCAGCCCTTCGAGATTTCACTCGGTTACGGCTCAACGGATGTCGGCGATGTGTCCTGGGCGGTGCCAACCGTTGGCCTGCGCACAGCGACCTGGGTGCCCGGCACGTCGGCTCATAGCTGGCAGGCCGTTGCGGCCAGCGGCATGTCGATTGGTCACAAGGGCGCAGACCTTGCCGCTAAAACGCTGACGGCGGCTGCGATCGAGCTCTACCAGAATGAAGAGCTCATAGAGGAAGCCTGGGAAGAATTCGAAGACAAGCGCGGGCCGAATTATGAGTACAAATCGCTGCTTGGGGACCGTGATCCGCCGCTGGATTACCGCAAATAGGCCGATGCTCAGGCCCTGATTGCGGGGCCGCCCGGTCCGGCCAAGCGCAGTCGAAGTGATGCGTCCTGAATGGCTGATTTCAGCGAGGGTGAACCGAAAAAGTCCGATGCTGCGCCTTGAAGGGTATGGCGCTGTCTTCTCTATCCTGCCCAGCCTGTCACCACCGGACCGACCGACCGGCGCGTTACTGCGTGCACTGTGGTCACAAGATGCCGGCAGACATGGCGCGTCCTGCCGACGATCATCCGGCTTGCCAGTCGCCTGAGCCGATTGATCTGCACGCCTTAATGGGCAAGGGGCCGCAAAAGGTGCCAGAGCAGGTGCCTGAGTTGGATCCCGCCGAATTGCCGGGCAGGGCCGAGGTTCTGGGGTACAGCCCTCCCCCGGTCCATGTTCAGGAAAAAGGAGACTGCCAAGTTTGTGGGCAGTCGCTGCGGGTCGCCGACCTCATCGTCCATGAGTATGCCGTGGTGCATCGTGACGGAGGCTCGGCCGTTGAACTGACCCAAACCTTGCCGGACTGGGTCAGAACCCAGGATCACCTCAAACTTGCGCTGAAGGATCGTCCAGCCTTCTCCAAAACGCCTCAGGAGATGGAAGACAAGCGCATGGCAGAAGCGCTCTGG
>NZ_JBARZC010000358.1:0-5256 GCF_049649345.1 Henriciella sp.
ATATCGAGCAGTTCGGCCGCCATTTGGAGGATACGTTTCTTGGCGCGCGCCTTACGCGTCTGCCAGCCCACGCCGCCTAGCCGATCGATCGCGCTTTCCGCATCCTCGCTGCCATAGCGGCTGATGAGGTCGATATTCTCGACCGGCAGATAGATGCGGTCACCGCCCGCATAGGAGAGCTCCAGGCAGTCATGCGGCGCGCCGGTCAGTTCCAGTGTCTTGAGACCTTCATAGCGGCCGACGCCATGGTCCAGGTGGACGACAAGGTCACCTGTATTCAGAGAACCGGCCTCGGCGATGAAGTTGGCGGCCTTACGTTTGCGCCGCGGCGCGGCGAGCCGGTCACCGAGGATGTCAGGCTCGGAGACAATGGCGAGATCATCCGTTACGAAGCCCTGCTCAAGCGGCATTTCGCTGATGCTGAGGCCCGCTGATCTGGCTGCATCCAGTGAATAGGTCCGGGACAATGTCCCAAGACCATGATCTTCCATGACGCCGATAAGGCGATCGGCCGAGCCCGTCGTCCAGGCGCCAAGAATGACAGTCTTGTTTGCGTCTCGGAGCGCTCTGGTATGCTGGGCCGCTGCTTCGAAGACATTGATGTCCGGGCGGGCCCGCTCAGGCGCGAAATCACGCCCTTGTGCGCCGCCAAGATCAATGCCGCCCTCACCTGCGGCCGGATTGAAGCGGGCCACGCCGCGCGCGTTCAGGCTCGCTTCGAGTTCGCCAGGTTTGAGATACAGCACCTCAGGCGCGAGCACCCGGGCAGGCCGATCCTCGGTCGCTGCTTCCAGGCGCGCATTATAGTAGTCTTCGGCCTGAGAGAGCCGCTCGGAGCTGGCTTCAGGCGCGAGATATCCAAATCCGATCAGCGCTTCCTCACCCGCATAGTCGAACAGTGTGTCGAGGTGGTCGTGGAAGAGTGGCAACCAGTTTTCGAGGCCCTGCCGGCGGATCTGGGCGCGCGCCGCTTCATACATTGTGTCGCCTGCAGGCGCGCCAAGTGCGGCGAGGTATTTCTCGCGGAAAAGGGAGAGCGTTTCCTCAGAGAAAAGGATTTCGGACACAGGCGCGAGGACGGCTGATGTGAGATTTCGCGTCGAGACCTGGGTTTCCGGATCGAAGGCCTTGAGCCGGTCGAGCGTCGCTCCGAAAAGGTCGAGGCGGATGGGTTCAGGGCTGGTCGGCGGATAAATATCGATGATGCCGCCGCGGACCGAATATTCGCCACGCTCGGAGACGGTACTGGAACGGAAATAGCCATTCACTGCGAGATAGTCAGTCAGCGACTTTTCGTCGACATCTTCGCCGACGATGAGGGAGAAACTCGCCCGGCGCATGGTCTCGCGCGGCGGAACGCGCTGGACGAGCGAGGATGCCGTCGTGATCGCGAGGAGCGGCTTTCCGCCTTCATACTGGGCGAGGCGTGAGAGGGCGGCACATCGCACCGACGCAACAGCCGCGCTGGGGCTGACACGGTCATAAGGCAGGATGTCCCAGCCGGGCAGCAGGACGCGGTCCATGGCCGGAAAGTTGAACTCTGCAAGCTTCAGCGCGGTGGACGCAGCCTTGTCGTCGCGCGCAACATAAAGCCCGAGACCGCCGGTCTCCTGCAGGCTTTGCTGAAGCGCCAGCAGATCAAGCCCGAACGGCGCGCCTGAAATATTTGTCGGCGCAGAAAGCTTCGCGAGGGTCGAGGTCTTTGACATGGATCGGGATCGCGGAAAGCTGGCAGACGGGATGCGGGAGAGGTCGGACTAACCGCGCGGGTCGTACTTGAAGGACAGCAGCTGGTCCAGCACTGGCCCTGCATAATTTGGCGGAACAGACTTGTTGCCGATGATCCAGGCGTAGACCTCCCAATCCGGCGTCTGCAGAAGCCGCTCGAATTCATCGAGCTCGGCCGGTTCCATCCCGGCGAGGTTCGCGTTGGCGAACTGGCCCATGATCAGGTCCATTTCGCGGAAGCCCCGGCGCTGCGCCCTGAAAAGCAATTTGCGTCTTCTGTCGTCCATCATGTCCTCATCGTGCAGTTTGCATCGATACACCGATTGCAGGTGAAGCAGCATCGTCTAATGTCAACCTTGCCCATGCGTGACGAGCGACTCTTCCCCCTGTTCCAGCCGGTCGACAGTTTGCCGGGCATCGGACCGAAATTGCGGCCTGTCTTCGAGCGGCTGATTGGTGGTGATACGGTCTGGGACCTGCTCCTCCACTTGCCGAAGCGCTGGCTGGACCGGCGTGTGAAAGCGTCATTCGATGAGCTCGTGCCAGGCGAAGTCGCGACCGTGCAAGGCGAAGTACATTCCTATAAGGCGCCTTATGGCGACCGGGCGCCGCACCGAATCCAGATGTTTGACGGAACAGGTTTCCTGACGCTCACCTTCTTTCGAGCAGAGCCGCGCTGGCTGCAGGGCCAGTTTCCGATCGGCAAGGAACGGATTGTCTCAGGCCAGGTCGGCGAGTTTCAGGGGGAGCGGCAGATGTCGCATCCCGATTATATAATCGACCCCGCAAAGGGTGAGAGGCCCCCCGAAGTCGAGCCGATCTACAATCTGACGGCCGGACTGACGAACAAGAAGCTGCATTCGGCAACCAGTGCGGCGCTGGAGCTGGTTGAGCCCGAGCTACCAGAATGGATTTCGGCAGACGTGCTTCAGAAGAATGACTGGCCCGCTTTCAGGGAGGCTTTACATCTTCTCCATGCGCCGGCGGCATACGAGCCGGAGCGATTCGAGATCGCGCGCCAGCGTCTTGCCTATGACGAAGTGCTTGCACGTGAGCTGGTCTTCTCCATGGCACGGAAATCGCGCGCTGAGCGCCCTGCCCCGCCCCTCACATCGACGAATGACGGCCTGAACACGGTATCCAAAAGCCTGCCGTACAAGCTGACATCAGCGCAGGTCCGCGCTGTGAAGGATATCGTGGCTGATATCGAGCAGCCCCATCCAATGCGCCGTATGCTTCAGGGCGATGTCGGCTCTGGCAAGACGCTCGTGGCTGTTCTGGCGGCTGCGAAGGCTGTCAGCGCCGGCTACCAGGCCTGTTTCATGGCGCCGACGGAAGTACTTGCTCGCCAGCAATATGAGACTGTCGCGAACTTCCTGGCGCCGCTCGGCTATGAGGTGGTCGCCCTGACCGGGCGCGACAAGGGACGCGCCAGGGAGAGTGCCCTTATGGGGCTCGCGGATGGCTCGATCCAGATCGCTATCGGCACGCAGGCGCTGTTCCAGGAGTCGGTCCGCTTTAACGGCCTCGGCCTTATCATTGTGGACGAACAGCACCGCTTCGGCGTCGCCGACCGGATGAAGCTCGCCGGCAAGGCAGAGGCGCCGCATATGCTGGTGATGAGTGCGACGCCCATCCCGCGGACCCTCGCTCAGGCGGTTCATGGCGATCTCGATATTTCCATCCTCGACGAGAAACCTGTGGGACGCCAACCAATTGAGACACGGGTCGTTTCCGACATCCGCATAGAGGATGTGGTCGAAGCGGTCGGGCGCGCCGTGTCGAGGGGTGAGCGGGTTTTCTGGGTCTGTCCGCGCGTCGATGCCGATGATGACGACAGCTCGGCGGTCTACCGCGCGGCGGCCCTTAAAGACCGGCTCGGCGTCGATGTCGGGCTCGTCCATGGCCGACTGAAAGGCGAAGAGAAAGACGCTGCGCTGGAAGCTTTCCGCACCGGTGAAACCAGCATCCTCGTCGCGACGACCGTGATCGAGGTGGGCGTCGATGTTCCCGACGCTACCATCATGGTCATCGAACGGGCCGAAGGGTTTGGCCTTGCCCAGCTGCACCAGCTGAGGGGCCGTGTGGGGCGCGGTACGAAAAAGTCCTACTGCATCCTGCTGTACCGGCCACCGCTTGGAGAGCTGGCGCGAGAGCGTCTGGAAACGCTGCGGGGAACAGAGGACGGGTTCGAAATCGCGGAGGCCGATTTTCGGCTCCGTGGGCCGGGCGACCTTCTGGGTGTGCGGCAGTCAGGCGCCGTGGATTACCGCATTATTGATCTTTCGAAAGACGCAGACCTTATCGACATCGCTCGCCAGGATGCGCGTTATCTTGTAGAACGCGCCGGCAATGCGACCGAGGCCCGGCTGGACGCCCTGAGCCTGCTCAAAGACCTGTTCAGTCCGCTAAACCGTAATGGCTGACGATTGCTCGGCAGCCGGGTCGGGCAGTCTTTCAGGAACGATCAGGCCAGCGGAGAGGATCATTTTTGCGCCCTCTTCCACTGTCATTTCGAGATCAATGCACTCACTCTGGTGGACAAACATCAGGAAGCCGGAGGTCGGGTTGGGCGTCGTTGGTACGAATACGCCGATGAATTCGTCGCTCAGATTTTCCTTCACCTCGCCCTTCGCATTGGACGCGACAAAGCCGATGCACCAGCTGCCCTTCTTGGGATACTCGACCATGACAACACGGTCGTAAGACGCCTGCTGATTGTTCGCGAGCACCTCGGTGAGCTGCTTGAAGGCCGCGTAGACATTCCTCACGAGCGGAATTCGCGAGAGGATGCGGTCGGTCGCGCTGATCACGGACCGGCCGATCAGATTGGTCGCGATCGCGCCGAGAATCGTCAGCGCAATGATCATCACCAGAACGCCAAATCCCGGGATCGCATAATTCGTGTAGGTTTCCGGCTGGAGAATTGGCGGCAGGAGTGGTTTGACGCGGCTGTCGATAAAGTTGATCAGGAATTGCAGCACGAAGATCGTGATCGCGATCGGGGCGGCGATGACCATGCCCGCCAGGAATCGTCCACGAAGCCAGGCCCAAACGCTTATGCGCCTCGGCTTTGGCTCAATATCCATGATTCCACCGGGTTTTTTGCCTTTTTTGGCCATTCAAGGCGCTCCTGAGTGCGTCTGGTTGACGTTGAGTATGGCTTGGAAGTGATATGCTTTCCGTTAAATGTGGCCAAGATGAGTGACACGCAAGAATTTCAAAGCAGACTCGCCGATCTAATCCGCCGAATCTATTCCGGTTCCACAGAATTGGTGTCGGTCGACCGCCTGTCTGGTGGTGCAAGCCAGGAAACATGGCTTCTGAAGCTTGAGGGAACGGGGGTCCCTGATTCGCTGATCCTTCGGCGCGCACCGGATGTGACCCGTTCAGCGTCGTCGGCGACCGCTATCGGTCTTCCCAATGAAGCCAAAGTGATCCGGGCCGCCGAACAGGCTGGCGTTCCAGTGCCCGCCATCGTTCATGTGCTCGCAGAGGAGGATAGCCTTGGCGAAGGCTTTCTGATGG
>NZ_JBARZC010000359.1:0-4861 GCF_049649345.1 Henriciella sp.
GCTTCAGGGCTGGCTCGTCGAGGAAGGGGAAGGTCACATTATAGCCGGTGGCCCAGATGATGGCGTCGATCTCTTCGCGGCTCCCATCCGTGAAGACGACCCCGTCACCATCAAGCTTTTCGATCGCGCCTTTCGGCGTGATGTCGCCGCAGCCAACCCGGGTCAGGAACTCGCCTGAGACAGACGGGTGCCCGTCGAGTGGTTCATGATCGGGCTTCGGCAGGCCATAATCCTCCATATTTCCGATCGTCTTCTTGATCATCTTGCGGGCGAGTTTGCGCCCGATGCCGGTCGGCAGCCAGTTCGGCAGGACGGCCTTGTCGGCGGGCTGGCCATTGACATATTTCGGAAGGACCCAGACGCCGCGGCGCATCGAGATGAAGAGCTTCTCGGCGAGCGGGCGCTGTGAGAGCTCGGACGAGATATCCATCGCCGAATTGCCGGCCCCGACGATCATCACCCGCTTGCCGCGGAAGTCATAAGGCTCGAACGGGTCTGTATAATTGTGCGAGTGGACCTGGTAGCCGTTGAACTCGCCCGGATAGTCCGGAATGCGCGCGTCCCAGTGATGGCCATTGGCGACGAACAACCATTGGTAATTGCGCGTCTCGCCGGATGAGATTGTCACATCCCAGCTGCCATCATCCTTGCGGGTCGCGGTCTCGACCTTGGTGTTGAAGGTGATGGTGTCGCGCAGGCCGAAATGGTCGACATAGTCGTTAAAATACTGAAGCAGCTGCGCATGATGCGGAAAGTCCGGCCAGTCTTCGGGCACCGGGAAATCCTCAAAGGCGAGGCGCCATTTCGATGTGTCGATATGCAGGCTCTGATAACAGGAGGAGAGCCCGTTCGGGTTTTTATAGTACCAGTTGCCGCCAATATTGTCCGACATCTCGAAACAGTCATAGGGGATGCCGTAATCGCGAAGCCGTTTGGCCATGGTGAAACCTGAACAGCCCGCGCCGATGATGCAGGCCTTGCCCTTTGTTTCCCCGTCGAATGCCATGTCTTCCTCCCGCTGCGTCAGTCATTTGCGCTCTTGCAGCTGGATGGTATCGACACCGGCACGATCGTCAATTTTAACGCCGCGTAAGCAGGAGGCCGAATGGCTGAAGATCAGGACATGATGCTGAAACTGATCCGGCAGCACGCCTCACAAATCATGACGACGGTGCCCTGGGCGCAGGCGCTCGGCTTTGAACTGACAGGCATTGAAAAGGGCAAGGCCTTCGCCAAAGTGGCCTGGCGCGAAGACCTTGTCGGCAATCCTGAGACGGGCGTCATCCATGGCGGCGTGCTGACCGCGCTGCTCGACAATCTGTGCGGGATCTGCATCAATACAGCGCTCAAAAAGCCGAAATCCATGGCGACGCTGGACCTGCGCATCGACTATATGCGCCCGGCCGAGAAAGGCCGCGATATCCTCGCCGAAGCCGAGTGCTACCACGTGACCCGCAATGTCGCTTTCACCCATGCCTGGGCCTATCATGAGAGCCGCGACAAGGTGATTGCGACAGCGGCAGGCACATTCGCGCTGAACGATATCTCGCGCTGGGCGAGCGGGAATGCGGCGATCGAAAAGGCGAGCAAAGCGATCGGGGACGCGTCATGACAGAGCGTCTCGATGAGCTGACCGCCTTCCTTGATCGCACGCCCTTTGCACGCTTTCTCGGCATGCAGTGCGAGCTCCAGGATGGCGAAATGATCGCAACGCTGCCCTTTCAGGAGAAATTCCTCGGCAACAGGGCGATTAATGCCCTGCATGGCGGCTGCACGGGTGCCTTTCTGGAACTGACTGCGATGGCCGAAGTATTTCTTCAGTCTGAGATGCAGCGTCCGGCCAAGCCGATCAATATCACGATCGACTATCTGCGATCTGCCAAGGGCGAGGATCTCTTCGCCTCGGCGGTGGTGCACAAGCTCGGCCGGCGAATGGCGAGCGTGCGCGCCGAAGCCTGGCAGGGCGAGGACCGCAAGAAGATCGTGACGGCGCTACAGGCGCATTTCCTGGTCGCTGAGGACAGTTGATGGCACCTGTCCGGCGAAGCGGACAGACGCGATGTAGAACCCGACCGCGATCAGGCTGAGACCGGCGCAGGCCGCGAAGGCTGCGCTGTAACCGCCCATGTCGCGCAGCCATTCCAGACGCGCTGCGCCAAGGCTGGTGCCGAAGTTCAGCAAGGCCATGAAGATGGAAAACTGCGTCGCTGCCACCGTGCCGCGCGACTGGCCCATGGCGATCGCATAGGTGCAGACCGACATCAGCACGAAGAGCACGCTATAGGCGAGCAAATAGCCGAAATAGACCCCGCCTTCAGACCAGAACAGAACGGCCGCGCCATTCAGAAGCGCCATACCGATCAGCGCGCCGCCGAGCGCTTTCATCGGCCCAATCCTGTCGGCCAGCCAGCCTGAAACGAAGATGCCGAACAAGCCGCCGATGAGGTCCGCCAGAGCATCCCTTTCGGTAAAGACCTCGCGGCCCCAACCAAGCTCCTGCACAGCGAGGGAGGGGGAGAAGGCGGTCTTGATGCCATAGGCGGCAAAGGCGATCAGGATGCCTGCACCCAGCAGGAGGCTTGCCGGTTTCGCCATCGCGATGGCGACCGATTTCAGCAGCGGCCACCAGCTTTGTAGCTGGCGCTCCCGGTTGAGCGGCGAGGCCTCTCCGCGGCTCCACGGGAACAGCTTTTCGCCCGGCCGCTCGCGCAGGAGAAGCGGCGCCAGCATGACGAGCGCAACAAAGCCTGCCGTGACATAAGCGGCCAGCGCATGGCCCTGATCGCTGATCAGCTTGCCCGTCAGGAAGGCAAACCCTGCCGTGCCAAGCGTCTTGCCGCCCCACATCAGGCCATTGGCAGTGGCGCGCTCTTCCTCGCTCAAGATGTCGATGGCCATGCCGTCAATCGAGACGTCCTGGAACGCGCCCGCAAAGTTCACCGCAAAGCCTGCGGCCGCGAACCAGTAGAGCACCTCCGTCGGCGCAGTGAGGTTTGCGAACCAGACCAGGCTCCCAATAAGGATCAGCTGGGCGATGATCAGCCACGGCCGCTTGCGTCCCATGGGCAGCCAGGTGAACCGGTCCATCAGCACGCCATTGAAGAGCTTGAAGCTCCACGGCAGCAAGATGATCGCGATATAGCCGGCAATCGCTTCAGGGCTGATGCCTTGCGAAGCGAACCAGGCCGGGATCGCGATATAGAGAAGACCCTCAGGCGCGCCTTGGGCGGCGTAGAGCAGCGTCAGGCTGCCAAGCCGCGCTGGCTTGTGCTCGCTGAGCGCCGGAAGGCTCAACCGCCATTCTTCCAGGCGACGCGGTAGAGATCAAAGCGCCGGTCCCGGAGATTGCGCACCGTGCCTTCAGAGCGCGCGAAGGAGAGGTCCGACATGTCGAGATCCGCCATGACGACCGCTTCGACATTCTCTGCGATTTCAGCCGCGATGCCTTCGCGCGCGAATGGATAGTCACACGGCGTCAGGATGGCGGACTGGGCGTAATTGATGTCCATATTCTCGACATTTGGCAGGTTGCCGGTGCAGCCGGAGGTGACGACATAGAGCTGGTTCTCGATGCACCGCGCATGACAGCAATAGCGCACACGCAGATAGCCCTGGCGGCTGTCGGTGCAGAAGGGCGTGAACAGGATGCGCGCGCCCTCATCGGTGAGGCGGCGGGCGAGCTCGGGAAATTCGGAGTCGTAACAGATGAGGACGCCAATCGGCCCGCAATCGGTCGGGATGACATCGACAGTGTCGCCGCCCTTGATGTTCCACCAGTGGCGCTCATCCGGGGTCGGATGAATTTTCTCCTGCGCGTGGACAGAGCCATTGCGCAGGAAGACATAGGCGACATTCTGGATGTCGCCGTCATCGGTGCGCGTCGGGTGGGAGCCGCCGATGATGTTGATATTGTAGGAGATGGCGAGATTGCGCATCTCCTCAATGAAGCGAGGCGTGTATTTGGTCAGCGCCTCGATGGATTCTGCCGGTGAGAGCTTCCGCTTCTCGAAGGCCAGAAGCTGCAGCGTGAAGAGCTCCGGAAAGACGACGAAATCGGCGCGCCGATCAGAGCAGACATCGACGAAATATTCGACATTGCTCATGAATTCTTCAAAGCTTTTGACCGCGCGCATCTGCACCTGGACGGTCGCGACGCGCACGCGCTCCTTCTGGGAATAGGAGACCTTGCTTTGGGGTTTCAGGTCTTCAGCATAAGGATTGCGCCAGACCATGTGGGTCGCGTGGCCGCCTGAATCCTTGTCTTCTTCGAGATAGTTTCTCAGCACGCCGATCGGCTCAAAGCCGGCGCGCAGATGGTAGCGGATGACCGGGTCGGTAATCTTCTGGGCTTTGACGGCAGCGACATAATCGGCCGGGTCCGGATAGGCCTTGCGCTTGCGGTACCAGCCCGGCATGCGTCCGCCAAAGACGATACCCTGTAGCTCCCAGTCCTCGCAGAGTTGCTGGCGCGCATTGTAGAGCCGCTGGCCGATGCGGGTGCGGCGGATCTCGGGATCGACGCAAACTTCCATGCCGTAGAGCCAGTTACCTTCCGGGTCATGGCGGGCGGCGTAGCCATTGCCCGTAATCTCGATCCAGTCATGCGGGGTCAGCGCAAGCTCTTCGGCGATCAGGAAACTTGCCGCATAGCCGACAACCTCGCCGTCATATTCGACGAGAAACTGGCCCTCCGGAAAGGACGAAATCTGCCCGCGCAGCATGCCCGGCGTGTAGCCATCGGCTGGCCGGCCATAGACCTTCACGACAAGCGCAGCGATCGCCGGGACATCGTCCAGCGTCGCATTGCGCACGATTACGGATGCCTTGTTTTTCTGGCTGGGCATCAAACCCCCTTCTGAAA
>NZ_JBARZC010000360.1:0-1984 GCF_049649345.1 Henriciella sp.
GCCTTGAGCTTGGCCGCGTCTGAGGTGAGCGGCTCGACCGATGATTTCGGGCAGGATGTCGCTTCCGTGCCGAGCCATTTATTCTTGCCCGGCTTGTCGTCCTTCCAGGCCCAGGCGCCCTTGCGCTCGGAGACGCATAACTTCTTCTTTTTCTTCTTGCCCGCCGGAAGGTCCACAACCTGGTCGCCATAGGCGCCGGCATTGACCGATGTCGAATAGGTATTGAAGGCAACGCGCACCCGGTCGCCGGACCGCGGCGTGATCAACAGGTCGATGGCATCATTGGCGGCAGTCTTGAGCTCGGCGAGCTTGGAGCCTTTCATAGAGCCTGACACATCCAGCATGAACGCAACATCGAGCTCGGTAATGGCCGCCCGGGCGGTTGCCCGGTCATTGAGGTCCATCTGATTGACCTTGACGAGCGACGCAAACGTTGTCGGCAAAGAACAATCCGCATCGACGAACACGCGGCCCTGATCGCGGTCGATGGAGACATTCGCTGCGGTGCAGTTGACGTCGCTGTGACCCGTCGCGAAGTTTGCTGCGAATGCGGACTGTGCCACGGCAATGATTTCAGCGTCTGTCGCAGACGCATTCTCCAGCGTGCGTGCGCCTGCCAGAGCGGCAGCATCGAGCGCGCTTTGCATCCGTGTGTCGGTTGAGACGCCGCGCTGAAGGTCTATGGCGAACCCGACGATGACCAAAACCATTACGGCCATGATCGCAAACAGTATGGCCGCCACGCCGCGCTCGTCGGACTTATAAACAGAAATCATGTTCCACATGATCGATCCCCATCTCGAACAGGCCGCCCCTCGGCCGTTTCGCTAACGGAGTGCAATCAGCGTGCCAGTTTCGCTTAACTGGCGAGTAACCACATGTTTGAGGTCAGGTCCGCCCTACCGGATCGCAAAGTCGAACGGCTCGTTGCGGTTCTTGCCCTTGTTGGGGCCCATGAAGCCGAACAGGTGGCCGGCGACCTTGCGCATCTGGATCTCTTCGGAGCCTTCGGTGATGCGATAGCGGCGGTGGTGGCGGTAGATGTGCTCGAACGGCTTGTGGCGCGAATAGCCCATGCCGCCATGTACCTGCATCGCCCGGTCGGCCGCGTCGCAGCAGAGCCGGTTGGCGTAATAATTACACATCGAGACCTTGTCGGAGAGATAGATGGCGACATCCGGCTTTGACATCTGGTCGATTTCCCAGGCCGTCTTGAAGATCAGGAGGCGCAGCATCTCGGCCTGCGTCGCGAGCTCGACCAGCGGGAACTGGATCGCCTGGTTTAGCGACAGCGGCTTGCCGAAAGGTTTGCGCTCATTGGCGTAGTTAATCGCCTCGGTGATGCAGTACATCGCCGCGCCGACAGAGCTTGCGGCCTGGCGGATACGGTTTTCATGGACAAAATGCTGGGCGAGTGCCAGGCCGCCTTCAGGCGGGCCGAAGACCGCGTCTTCTGGCACCCAGAGATCCTTGATGTAGAAGCGCGCATGGTCGGTCGGCATGTTGAACGTCCACATATACTCGTCAATCTCGATCGCCGGGTCCCGGGCAGGCGTGATCAGGCAGGTGATGCCTTTCGCGTCACCGTCATTTCCACTGGTCCGGCAGAACATCATGATGTGGCTGGCAGCATGCATGCCGGTGATCCACATCTTGGCGCCATTGATCAGCCAGCCATCCTTGCCGTCTTTCTTATGACGCACGGCGCGAGTTTCCATATGCGTGGCGTCAGAGCCGTGGTCGGGTTCGGTCAGGCCAAAGCAGGCGCGGAACTCACCCTTGAGGGCAGCATCAGCAAGGTGTTTCTGATCCTCGCGCGCAAAGTCACGCAGCATCAGGATCTGCGGGAAGTTGCCGACGATGGAATGCTCGTTCTGCAGATCATTGTGCAAGCCGAGCCCCCTGCGGGCGAAATGCTCGCGGATGATCGCCATGCCGAGATTGGTGCCGTCCTGCCCGCCAAACTCCTTGGGCAGCGCATAGC
>NZ_JBARZC010000361.1:0-3358 GCF_049649345.1 Henriciella sp.
TCCTTGAGCTGAGGGTATTGCAGCATCAGATCGAAATAGCGGCGCGTATATTCGCTGATCAGCCTGTCACGATAGGCAATATCGGGCCGCATCCGGGTGTCGTTAACGTCGAATTCGGTGATGTAGAGTTCGAGCCCCATATCGACGACCTCGTCGCAGAAGGCGATCCAGTCGCGCTGCTTCTCGGCGGTAAACTCGCCGGGCATTTCATAATTGGAATGGCTCTGCATGCCGAGCCCATCGACCGGCACGCCGCGCGACAGGAGCCGTTCGAGAAATTGCAGCACGCCCTTGCGGTGCGCCGTGCTGGTTTTCTCCCAGCTCATGAAATCATTATAGACCAGCTTCGCATCCGGGGCGTTTTCCTTGGCGACGGCAAAGCAGAAATCGATCAGTTCCTCGCCCATTTTCTTCGACAGCGAAGTTTGCCGGAATTCGCCCGTCTCGTCGCTGATCGCTTCGTTCACCACGTCCCAGGAATAGATGAAGGGGTGATAGCGCGAGGCCACCTGGGCGATGCGCGGGCCGACGAATTTCTCCGTTTCGGCGGCGCTCGCAAACTCCAGATTGTTGACCCATTCCGGCGACCATTTCTCGCGGTGCCAGAGCAGCGTGTGCCCGCGCATGGTCAGGCCATTGTCCTTGGCGAAGCTGACCAGCCGGTCGGCCGGGTCGAAATTGACCACGTCCGGCTCTGGATAGATCGTATACCATTTGTGCTCATTCTCAGCGACGATGGTGGCACATTCACGCCGGATGATGTCGAGGTATTGAGGGTCATCGAGCTGGCCCGCCCCCATGGCAGAGCCAAAACGGATGCCCTTCTCGGCCGCGAGCACATGCAGGCCAGGCCCCGTTGCGGCGTCCACTGAAGTGCTCTCGCCAGCCGTCACGCAGCCGCCAAGCCCGGCCCATGCCGAAGCGCCGGCCCCCATTTTCAACCATTCACGTCTTGATAGTTTTGTCACGAGGCCTTCTCCCTTGGCATAGCATTCGGCCAGGTCTTGCCTTGGCTCTTTCGAACTATATGATAACGCTAACAATAGATCACGGGCGGGTCCAGTCCGTCCCGCAGAATTCCTGGCCTCATGGGAGGGGGCCGTACGATGTTTTCAAGAAGCTTGTTGCCTGCCCTTTCGCTCTTGGCCTTCGCCGCTTGTTCGACGCAACCTTCGGATATGGCCTCGAATGAGCAGGCTTCCGCGCCGCAAGCGAGCTTCAGCTGGTTCCAATACACCGGTGACGACCCCGCCTTCAGCCGGCCGCCTGGGCCTGATGGCTATCTCAACCCTGTTCTTGCCGGCTTCTATCCGGACCCGAGTATCACCCGCGGCCCGGACGGTTACTATCTCGTCCATTCGACCTTTTCCTATTTCCCCGGCATTCCGGTCTTCCACAGCAAGGACCTCGTCCACTGGGAGCAGATCGGCAACGTCATAGACCGGCCCGGGATGCTCGATTTCGACGGGCTCGGCCTGTCGCGCGGCGTCTTTGCGCCGACCATCGAATATCATGACGGGATCTTCTACGTCGCCAATACCTGCGTCGATTGCGGCGGCAATTTCATCGTCACCGCCACCGACCCTGCCGGCCCCTGGTCGGACCCGGTCTGGCTGCCAGACGTGGGCGGCATCGACCCTTCCCTCTTCTTCGAGGAAGACGGCTCGGTCTGGATCATGAACAATGACGAACCGCCCGGCGGGTCGACCTATTCCGGCCACCGCGCCATCTGGTTTCGCCAGATCGACCCCGAGACCTTCCAGTCCATTTCAGAACCCATCGTGCTGATCGATGGCGGCGTGCGCCCCGAAGACAAGCCGATCTGGATTGAAGGCCCGCACATCTATCATGTCGACGGAGGGTACTATCTGAGCGCAGCTGAAGGCGGCACCGCCGTCGACCATTCACAGGTCGTGCTGCGCTCGAAAGAGCTGACGGGGCCGTACGAGCCCTATGAGAAAAACCCCATCCTCACCCAGCGCCATCTTGCTCCGGACAGGCCCAACCCGATCACTTCCGTCGGCCATGCAGACCTGGTCCAGGACGCAGACGGCAACTGGTGGGCGACCTTCCTCGGCGTGCGGCCCTATGAGGGCGACCTCTACAATACCGGCCGCGAGACTTTCCTGATGCCGGTCAAATGGAAGAATGGCTGGCCAGTCATCCTCGAAGGCGACGAAGAAGTGCACTACAATATGGACACCCGCCCTGCCCCACTCGGCACAATTGGGGAGCACATGCCGATGTCGGGAAATTTCTCGCTTCGCGAGGATTTCGACGGGGCAAGCCTGCCGTTTCACTGGATGACGCTGCGCGTACCAAAGTCTGACTGGTGGACGCTGTCCGACAGCGATCTGACCCTGGATGCCCGCCCCGTCGCGCTCGGCTCGGGCGAACAGCCGTCCTATCTCGGCCGGCGCCAGCAGCATCAGAACGCGGTTGGAACAACCGAAATCCGCTTCTCACCAGAAAAATCCGGCGATGAAGCCGGCCTCGCCATCCTGCAAAGCGACGACTATTTCTATGCGCTCGGCATTGGCCTTGATGAGACTGGCGAGCCCGAACTCCTCCTTCGCCGCCGGGCCGGACCGGATGATCCCGTCGAAGGCACGATCATAGACCGCTCGCCCCTCTCAGTTGAAGTCGGTGCGCCCGTGCAGCTCAGGATCACAGCGCGGCAGGACGAATATGATTTCGCGTTCCGGCATGGCAGGGATGAGCCCTGGACCGACATCGCCACCGACCTCGACGGCACGATCCTGTCCACGCAGGTTGCGGGCGGTTTCGTCGGCGCAACCTTCGGCCTTTATGCCGAGGCCGCCCCTCGCTGATCAGACGGTTTCGAGATCTTCGGCGCGGCAATGTTCATTGATGAAGTCGGCATGTAGCGGCATGTAATCGGCCGACGCATTGATCGCGGCCTTGATCTTGCCAATCCGCTCGGCGGTCTCTGCTGCTGACTGGACATCGGCGACCGGGTCATAGGCGTCCGGGCGCAATCTCTGGCCGATCATGACGGAGAACCAGCTGGTATCGTTGAACAGCTCGTCATTCTCCCGGAAGATGCGGCCATAGCTTTTGAACAGGCGGATCTTGTCCTCGAGATAATCCGGGATCGGCATGGTGCGCACATAATTCCAGAACTCTGTGTCGTCGCGCTGAGTGGCATTGTAGTGCAGGATCAGGAAGTCACGGATCCGCTCGAATTCGAAGGTCGTGATCCGGTTATAGCGGTCGATATCGACCTGGTTGAAATTCCGGTCCGGAAACATCTGTAGCAGGCGCCCGATGCCTGACTGGATGAGGTGGATGCTGGTGGATTCCAGCGGCTCGAGGAAGCCCGCCGACAGCCCTAGCG
>NZ_JBARZC010000362.1:0-1884 GCF_049649345.1 Henriciella sp.
CGCCTCCGGTGGCAGTTTCTGAACCAGTTTCGTGCCGAAATCCGCAAGCGCCATCTAACGCAGCTCCTCTGGCAGCACCGGATTGCCTTCCGCATCTATTTCGAGCGCCCAGTGACGTTTGGCGTCCGACAGGCGCAACACGGCATAGAGGTGCGGGAAAAGCTGTCCGCCGCGCGATTCCTCCCACTTCACATTCCCGCCCAACCTCTCGGCTGCAAACTCGTAGAGGTGGACGCCTGACTGGCCGGCATAGTGAAGCGCAAGTGTTTCGCCGACCTGGCGCTCAGTCGACAGGTGCACATAGCCGTCGCGCGCGTCGAGATCGGTATCAGTATGGCCATACTCGCGGGCGCGCGCCGCATCAGGCGCGCTCAGGATCTTGTAGACGAGGGTCTCGATAAGCATGCGCTGGCTTGAAACAGGGTTTTGCTTTTTCGGCAAGCCATCAGGCTTGCTAGGTATTTATTCCCATGATAGGAAACAGCAAATCACGATGGAGACGCCGCCATGCGTCATGCCCAAGTCTGGCGCGGAATTGACATGCTCGCTGAGAAGAATGGCCTCAGCGCGTCAGGCCTTGCCAAGCTTGCAGGCCTCGACCCGACAAGCTTCAACCCGTCCAAACGCGAGAGCAAGGATGGCCGCCCGCGCTGGCCGTCGACCGAAAGCATCTCCCGCGCGCTGGAGGCGGTTGGCGCCGGCATGGATGATTTTGCCGCCCTGGTCGAAGGGTATCGCGGCGCCACAGCCCCCCTCATCGGCCTGGCACAGGCCGGCGCTGACGGGTTTTTCGACGATGCAGGCTTCCCGGTTGGCGGCAGCTGGGACGAAGTGCGCTTCCCTGGCCTTGGCGATGAAGCAGTTTATGCACTTGAGATCTCAGGCGACAGCATGGAGCCGGCCTATCGCGCCGGCGACCGAATCATCGTGGCACCCGGCGCGCAGGTGAGACGCGGCGACCGGGTGGTGGCCAAGACTGTGGATGGAGAGGTCATGGCCAAGGTGCTCGGCCGGCAGACAGAACGTCAGGTCGAGCTCGTGTCTCTTAACCCGGATCACCCCGTCAGGACGTTCAAACCGGCTGAAATGCTGTGGCTGGCGCGCATCCTCTGGGTCAGCCAATAGGCCTGTATCCTTCGCAGGCGCAGCACATTATCCGCTTGCCCTTGGGTAATCCGTGTGCAAACCGAAGGTCCGATGGACTGGGATAAATTGAAATCCTTTCACGCGGCCGCAGAAGCCGGAAGCCTTACCGCAGCAGGGGAGCGGCTGGGTATTTCGCAGTCGGCAGTGTCGAGGCAAATCTCCGCGCTGGAAGAGCAGCTGGGTGTGTCGCTTTTCCAGCGTCATGCGCGCGGGCTCGTTCTCACGGATGCGGGTCACACACTGCATCGCTCGACCATGGACATGTCGTCTGCCGCGCAGGCGGCGAATGCGGCGCTGCGTGACCAGCAGGATGTCGCCCAGGGCGACCTCGTCGTCACAGCGCCCGTCGCCTTTGGCTCAACCTGGCTGGTGCCGCGGCTCGGCAATTTCATCAATTCCAATCCGAACATGCGAGTCGATCTGCGCCTTGATGATGGCGAGACCTATGACCTTCTGAAACTCGAAGCTGAATGCGCGATCCGGCTCTGGGCGGCTGAAAAGTCAGACCTCATCCAGAGAAAACTCGGCACTGTGGCGACCAATCTCTACGCCGCGCCGGAATACCTCAAGGACCATGGCACACCGCGCACGCCGCAGGATCTCGATAATCACCGGATTATCGGATATGGCACCGAAAACTCGATGCTGGACGCGATGAGCTGGGCGCAGCGCGTCGGCCGTGACGATACGCTGCCGCGCAAGGCGAGCCTGTCTGTCAACAATGTGCCGGCCATGCTG
>NZ_JBARZC010000363.1:0-4966 GCF_049649345.1 Henriciella sp.
AAGGCTGGCCGGAAGAGACTGACGCTCTGAAGCAATACTACCCGACCAGCGTGGTCGTCACCGCGCATGACATCATCTTCTTCTGGGTCGCCCGGAAGATGATGATGGGCCTCAAATTCATGGACGATATCCCGTTCCATGACGTCTACATCCACGCCCTCGTCCTCGACGAGAAGGGCCAGAAGATGTCCAAGTCCAAGGGCAACGCCATGGACCCGCTGGAGATCGTGGACCAGTACGGCGCCGACGCGTTGCGCTTCACCTTCGCCCGGCAGGCAGCCCAAGGGCGCAATATTCGCCTTTCAACCCAAGCCGTCGAGGGCTATCGCAACTTCACGACCAAGCTCTGGAACGCGACGCGCTTTGCCGAGATGAATGCGTGCGAGTTCGGCCACGAGCTCCAGCCGGGAGACCTCAAACTCCCGCTCAATCGCTGGATCGCCGCAGAGCTGGCCAAGGCCGCCGATGCCGTCACGGCCGCGCTCGAAGCCTACAAGTTCAACGAGGCCGCAGACGCACTCTACCAGTTCACATGGAACGTGCTCTGCGACTGGTATATCGAGCTCATCAAGCCGGTCATGAACGGCGAGGACGCCGCCGCCAAGGCCGAGACTCAAAAAGCCTGCGGCTGGGTGATCGACCAGACGTTCAAACTCCTCCACCCATTCACGCCTTTCGTCACCGAAGCGCTCTGGGAGCAAACCGAAGACGCCTCCCGCAAGCGCCCCGGCTTCCTGATGATGCAGGACTGGCCGAGCTTCAAAGGCGCCTGGGATGACGCTGATGCCGAAGCCGAGCTTCAATGGGTGCTCGACACGATCTCTGAAATCCGCTCGACCCGCGCCGTGCTTAACGTGCCGGCCGGCGCACAGATTTCGGCCTCGCTGATCGGTGCGTCTGACAAGGTGAAAGCCTGGGCGAACGCCAATGCGACCGCGATCAGGCAAATGGCCCGTCTCTCCGCCTTCGCCATTGCGAGCGACAAGCCGGCCCGCGCCGTGACGATCGCCTCCGGTGACGAGACCATCGCGCTTGAAGTCGAGGAATTCATCACCCCGGCTGATGAGATCGCCCGTCTCGACAAGGAGATGGCCAAGCTCGACAAGGACATCACCGGCACGGAGAAGAAGCTCCAGAACGAGAACTTCGTCTCCAAGGCGCCACCTGAAATCGTCGAGGAGAATCGCGAACGCGTCGTCGAATGGAAGGCAACGCTTGCAAAACTCGCCTCGGCGCGCGACCAATTGGCGTCAATTGGCTAGTCAGCGGAGTGCCCATGACCTTCTGGATCATCCTCGGCATCATCGCCTTTGTCGCGGTGGACATGATCGTGCTTGGCTGGGTGCTCAAGAACAAGGCGCGCCGCCAGCAGCCCGGATTGCGCACGCTTGAAGACGATGACAGGGGCGATACCGAATGAGATTTCTGACAGGACTTGTCTGCACACTGATGATGTTGGCATTCGGAACTGAAACAGGCAGCGCGCGCGAGGCAGGTGCCCCGGAATGGCGGATCGTCATTCATGGCGGGGCAGGGGTGATCTTGCGTGAAAACCTTTCGGCCGAGCAGGAAGCGGCCTACACCGCTGCGCTCGAAACCTCGCTCAAGGCGGGCGGCGAGGTCCTGGCTTCCGGTGGCAGCGCGGTAGATGCCGTCCAGGCCGCCGTTCTCACCATGGAAGACGACCCGCTCTTCAATGCAGGTCGCGGGGCTGTGATGACCGCTGCCCGCATCCATGAACTCGACGCTTCCATCATGGATGGGCGCGAGCGCAATGCAGGTGCCGTGGCGGGCGTCACCCGTGTGCGCAATCCGATCCTTGCCGCCCGCGCCGTCATGGACCAGTCCGAACACGTCATGTTCGCTGGCCAGGGCGCTGACAATTTTTCTGAAAGCGTTGGCCTGGAGCTGGTCGACAATTCCTACTTTACCACGGAGCGGCGCAGCCAGGCGCTTGACCGGGTGCTCAGGGAACAGACCCGCACCGACGCAGACCGCCACGGCACAGTCGGCGCGGTCGCCATCGACAAGGATGGCAACCTCGCTGCTGCGACGACGACTGGCGGCATGACCGCCAAGGCCGCTGGCCGGATCGGCGACTCGCCCATTATCGGAGCCGCGACTTATGCCCAGAACGGCGTCTGCGCCGTCTCCGCCACAGGCCACGGCGAATACTTCATCCGCGTCGGTGTCGCCAAGACGATCTGTTCGCGCGTCGAGCTCGCCAGCGAGACGATAACGGCGGCGGCTGAAAACGCCCTCGGACAGGTTGAAACCCTCGGCGGTGATGGCGGTGTTATCGTCATGGGCGGCGAAGGCCAGTACGCCTACGTCTTCAACTCCGCCGGCATGTATCGCGGCATGATGGACGCAAGCGGCGCGATGGAAACAGCGATTTTCGAGCAGGGCGAATGATCGGCTCGTAACGGCTACCGTTCGCACTAGCTGCAAATTGAAGCCGATCCATAGGAGACATTGCGATGGACATGCGTACCCTCGGTCACCCGGATGCGAAGATCGCGCCCCTGGTCCTCGGCGGAAACGTCTTCGGCTGGACCGCTGACAATGAGACAAGCTTCGACATTCTAAACGCGTTCCTCGATGGCGGCTTTAACGCGGTTGACACGGCCAATGTCTATTCGCGCTGGATCCCCGGCCACGAAGGCGGCGAGTCCGAGACTGTGATTGGCGAGTGGCTCGCAGCCGACAAGCGCCGCGATGAGCTCTTCCTGATTACCAAGGTCGGCATGGATATGGGCGACGGTAATGTCGGGCTGAAAGCCGACCGCATCATCGAGAATTGCGAGGCCTCGCTAAAGCGCCTGCGGACCGATCGTATCGACCTCTATTTCTCCCATGCGCCGGACGAAGACACGCCAATCGAGGAGACGCTGGAAGCGCATCAAAAGCTTATCGATCAGGGCAAGGTCCGCTTTGTCGGAGCCTCGAATTATGACGCCTCACAGCTGGCTGAGGCGCTAAAGGCCGGTGAAGTCGAGGGCTGCGCCTCTTACACCGTGCTGCAGCCGCATCTTAATCTGATCACGCGGGACCAGTATGTTGGCGATCTTGAGGATCTTTGCCTCGAAAAGGGCCTTGGCGTTATTCCCTATTTCTCGCTCGCCATGGGTTTTCTGACCGGCAAGTACCGGTCCGAGTCCGACCTGGGCAAAAGCCCCCGCGGCGGGCGCATGAAAGAGTGGCTGACGGACCGCAACCTGGCTTTACTCGACACGATGGAAGAGATCGCCAGGCGCCATGATGCGACCATGGCTCAGATCGCGCTCGCCTGGATCCTGGAACGGCCGAGCGTTACCGCCCCGATTGCGAGCGCGACGAGCCTCGACCAGCTCGAGGACATTATGGGGGCCGCCTCGGTGAAGCTTACCATCGACGAGATCAGCACACTGACCGATGCCTGAACAGGCCGCGTTCAGTCTTGTCGTCCGGGAGGTCGGGCCAGACGACCTCGATGCTCTGGTCGCGCTTTCGCGCAAGACGTTCTGCGACAAGTTTGCCCATCTCTACCGGCATGAAGACCTCGAGGCCTTTCTGGACGAGTCTCACAGCCATGCCTTCTTTGGCCCCCTGCTGACGCGCGACGATGTCTTCATCCGCGTTGCGGAAACAGAGGAGGGAAAGCTCGGCGCCTATCTCCTCTGCGGCCCGCTCAGCCTGCCGGCGACTGATCCAGCGCCGGGCGCAGTTGAGCTGAAACGCCTCTATGTCGATGGTCCGCTACAGGGCCGGGGTCTTGGCAGCCGCCTCGCAAAGGAGGCCTTCGCCTGGGCGGACGCCAACAAGGCTCCCGAAATTTACCTCTCCGTCTTTTCCGAAAACCACGGGGCTCAACGGCTCTATGATCGCATGGGTTTTGAGGAGGTGGATGAATTTTGGTTTCCCGTCGGTGAACACAGGGATCTTGAGTTTCTGATGCGTTGGCGCCGGAGATAGGATTACCAGCCGGCGATCTCTTTTCCGTCATCCGGGCAGAAGATCGCGTTTGGCGTGAAGTGCGCCTGCGTTGGCTGCATCTGCAGAAGATTGTCCGGTCGGCGGCGCCAGCCCTTCAGGCCGGCTATCGGTGAGATATCCTGAAAGACGAGGTGATCCTCTGCCGTTGCTTCGATTGCGGGCGGCGATTTCAGAACCAGTTGACCGAGGAAAATCACGTCCTGCGCGCGCACATCAAATTTGAAGGTGCCGCTGGAGAGGCAATAGGATTGCTTCTTGTCACTACCGCGATCGGTAAACGAGACCTGGCTCAGGACATATTCACCTGGCGACATGATGATTTTCTCGGTGGGCAGCACTTTGAATGCGTTTTGCTCCACGTCGGTTGAGCGTTCGGCCGTAACCAGATGCCGGCCGTCCTCTGCTTTGATCGCTGGCGCAAGGTCCCCGTTCGCATCTCTGATGACAGGCATAAATTGCAATTCGACATTTTCGTACCCGGTTGCGGCCAGCGCAGCGTCGGGGGCCACGATCAGCTTGACGTGAAGCGTGCCCATGAAGGGGGAGGCTCGCGTGACGGTGATGCGATTGAGGCGACGCTCCGCATCTTCCACAGGCTCCGGCATGGCGTCATAAGCGGCACCATGAAAGATCACGGTCAGCAAAGCGAGCGATAAAAGCTTCCAGCGATTTAAGTCCAGTCCCATTTCATTCCTCAAGCAGCGATGGTGATGCGGCGCTCTTCGGCCCCTGCCAGTCCGACCCGTTATTCGTGCCAATTATCCCCCATGCGCAGCGGAAGATGGATGGTTTTTTGCATAATTCCAATCTGCCAACTGACTCTGGTAGGCTGAATTGTGGGAAGAGGGCAAAATATTCTACGAAATCTTGTTCGGCTCTCGAAATGTACCGAAAATATACTGGTTTTGGCCTGCCTGAATCGTGGATAGGGGCAGGATATTTCTTCAGGCATAAGACGGAAATTTCTGCCTATGGACTAGCGCGCCTGCGC
>NZ_JBARZC010000364.1:0-1631 GCF_049649345.1 Henriciella sp.
AAAGTGTACCGTTCAATTCATCAGATACGTTTCAGAGTTCTTCCAAATTGGGAATCGCCAGAAAAGACTCTGGCAGTGATTGCTATCTTACTTCCGGCCGCTGATCGTGAGGTCGATGTTCAAGTAATTTCCGCGGAACTCAGTGAGCAATTGGCGAAAGTAAAATTACCAGACGGGTACAGATGGGATGAGCCGCCGTTTGTCGCTCAAACTGCCGATAGTCTTACTGCAACCGATATACTACAAAGCCATCGTGGCGAGTATGATTTTTTGTGTTTTTAACCTTAGTTAGTTCTACCGCGAAATTTTCACAGACTGGGCGGTGTTGCGCAGGCAGAGACGATACTTGGGCGAAATTTCGATGCCACTAAATTGACTGTGAGCGGGACCAGCCAGTTGTCGGCTTGTGTGATTCAAGCGGATGCTATGACTTGCGAAGAACCACGACGTGTTACGACAACCCTCTGTTTTAACTTGAAAGTCCATTGGCACAGCGACCATCACAGGGCAAAACAGCTCCTGAGGTTCGCCCGCCATGCCCGACACCAGCGTCAATTTCGCCCCTCCACCTGAAACGCTCACCACCGATGAGCGATTGGCAGAACTCGCCCGGATCCTCGCCGCAGCCGTGGATCGCGCCAACCCTCAGACAATAAACGACAATTCTGCGAACAGCGGAGACAGTTCGCTGGACATCCTCGCCCTTGTTCGCCGTCGTCGTCACCAGTTGCGAACCCGAGTTGGAGAGGACGAATGACGAAAACCAAAACGAAATCAGCAGGAAAGAGAACAGGCCTTGGCGCTGCGCAGGGCCACGCTGTCCTGGCGGACCTGGTCGTGCTGAAGGCCATGACCGTACCGGAGCTGCGCGAGAAATGGGCGGCGATCTTTGATGCGTCCGCGCCAAACACCAGCCGCCAGAATCTCGAGCTGCGGCTCGGCTACCGGATCCAGGAACTTGCCCTTGGCGGCATTGGTCGCGACACGCGGCGGTCGCTGGATGCGTTGGCGGCCGAGGTGGCATCCGGTGAACCCGGTCAGATGGTGTCCGACCCGCGCCGCCCAATGCCGGGCACCAAGCTGGTCCGGGAATGGAACGGCGTCGAACACACTGTCACGGTGCTGCCAAAGGGCTTCGAGTGGCAAGGTCGCCGGTACAAATCGCTGTCCGGCGCAGCCCGGGCCATCACCGGCGCGAACTGGAATGGGTGGAAGTTCTTCGGCTTCACACCACGCCCGAGGATCAGCAAATGACGCGCCAGACACAACCACAACCGCCCCGCCGCCTGCGTTGCGCCATCTACACCCGCAAATCGAGCGAGGAAGGGCTCGACATGGAGTTCAACAGCCTCGACGCCCAGCGGGAGGCTTGCGAGGCCTATATCGCCAGCCAGAAGGCCGAGGGTTGGGTCTGCCTGCGTGATAAATACGATGACGGCGGCTTCTCAGGTGGCACGCTGGAACGCCCCGCGCTGAAGGACCTGATCGCCGACATTGAGGATGGGCTGATCGACATCGTCGTGGTCTACAAGATCGACCGCCTCAGCCGCGCGCTAATGGATTTCTCCAAGCTGGTCGAGATCTTCGACAAGCACGGGGTCACCTTCGTATCCGTCACGCAGTCTTTTAAT
>NZ_JBARZC010000365.1:0-2339 GCF_049649345.1 Henriciella sp.
GCCTATGGCGGCACGATGAAGTCGCTGATTTCGGTCCTTCACAGAATGGCGCGAGAGACCGGTGCAGACTGGAATGCCGTTCAGCGCCGCCTCAGAATTATCGGTCTCACGCATCGCACGAAAAACAGTCCGAACACGTGGCGCTGGCAGCAGAACCAGACCTGGCTGGACCTCATCCCGGACACGGTCATCAAGAACGTGTCGTCGCCATCGGGCTTCCTGTTCCTGATCGCGAACACTGACGAGAAAGTGACCCGGTCCTTCCATATCGGCCGATGGGACAAGGAGGATGGCTCTGCAAAGCCGCCGGGCGCAGAGCAACTCAAGGCAATGGCGCACGCGGCCTGGCTTTATGATCTCGGCAACACCAAAACAGAGCGCGAAACGCTTGCGCGTCTCATCGCCGGCCTGCCTGAAATGAAGCAGCCGGCAACACGCGCGCTGGTCTCGGCGCTGAAGCGCTTCTAGTCCGGAATACGGGCCGCCTGTGCTTCGATTTCGACACGCCAGCCCGGCCGGATAAGGCCTGCCACCTCCATGACGGCGCGGGCCGGTTTGTTCGGCTGTTCAGGCGTGCCGAAGAATTGCGAATAGCCTTCCATGAAACCGGCAAAATCGAGACGGCCATCTGTGGCCTCATCGCCGACGAGATAGACCCGCATCATCACGATATCGCCTAGCGACCAGCCGGCCGCCTCCATCCGCTCCTTCATCGCCTGCAGGACAGTTTCTGTCTGCTGTTTTGTATCCCCATAGGCCTCGCGGCTATTCGGGTCGGCCTCCGGATCGACAACCTGCGGCACCACGCCGCTGACATAGAGAATTTCCGCATCCGAGGAGATCTGCACCCCTACCGAAATCGGAAAGTCCGACCCCGGAATAGGAATCCGGTTGATGACGCCCGGCGTGCCGGGCTCGCTCGACGTCTGTTCAGGCTCCTCAGCGCCGCTGCAAGCTGAAACCAGCAAGGCGCTCGCAATCAGGCTGCCCGCAAGGTGGACACATTTGATGGGCATTGGCTTTCCTCTCAATTTGCTCTCGTTCTTTCGTGGATCTGGCCGACGGCATGATGGGCCGACCGCACAGCCGCTTCCATCCACGCCCCGATCGGGCTGAGATGCTGGCCGGCAAAGACGATCGGGCCGTCGCCCGCCTGCACGGCGCGTGTTTCGGGCGTGTCATGATCGACGGGCGGGCCGCCAAAGGATTCGTGCGCCCAGGCCCCCATTGTATAAGGCACATGCCCCCAGTTCACTGCGACCGGTCTCTGGAGCTGGACAGCCTTGCCCGGATGGATCTTGTCGACCGAGGCGCGGGAGGCGGCAAATTGCTCATTGAGCGACATGCCGGCAAACCGCTCTGCCTGATCAACGAAATTATAGGTCCCGATAAGGACGCCTTCCGGCGCATGGAAATCCTGGCTTGGATACCAGGCGAGATTTGAATCGGTATCGGCGTAGGAAAGCCCGCCATAGATGTGTTCATCGGTTTCCCAGAAGCGTTTTGACTGCCAGGCGACTTTGCCTGCTGCGTCATAGTCGAAAGACGCGATCCCCGCCTTCACTGGTGCAGACAGCGTCGTGTTCACCCCCTTCATGACCGAGAATGGCAGCGTGCAGACGCAATAGTCGGCTTCGGCGACACCCGCCGTGCCATCCTGCTGATCGAACAGCACCCTCACACCGTTATCAGAGCGGGTCAGATGGCTGACACGGACGCCGTAACGGATATCCCGGCGCATTCTCGCGGCAAAGGCGTAGGGGATATTATCCATCCCGCCGACCGGCTGCATCATCGTCGCCTGCTGGAACATGGTCTGGCTGAACATCAGATTGAACATGATGGTCGGGTCACCGATCAGCTCGGCAATCGGAATAGGCGTCCGGGACTTGCTCGGCACATTCAGGATAGTCGGCTCGATATCATAGCCACTGCGGTTGGAGCCTTCATAGGCGTGGCTGTTTCCAAGCGCGCCGTAAAAATCGAGGAAGGTAAGCAGCCTCTCCTTGTCGTCCGATGTCATCTCTCCATCGAGCGAGCCGCGGCCGACAGCTTTTGAGAGGAGCTCACTGACCCCGCCCCTCACATCATTGACGACCTGCCTGTGCTCCAGCGGCTGGCCGTTGCGCACACCGGAGCTCACGAATTTCGCGCTGCCGCTTTCATTGACGTGCGGTTCAAGCGCGACGCCAAACTCGCGGCAGTAGGAGAGGATGCCCTTGTGCACGCCGGGGATTCGCGCCGCGCCTGCATTGAAATACTGGCCGGGGCTGAACTGGCAGCGTTGGGCCGGTAGATGATCATGCTCCAGGATCGTGTCGCGCCGCACAGTCCAGACA
>NZ_JBARZC010000366.1:0-2887 GCF_049649345.1 Henriciella sp.
GGCGCTCACCCTCTGTCTGGTCGAGGTGCACGCGCATCGCCTTGAAGGCGTCGCCGCCATCCACAACCAGCATTTTCCGCCGGTAGCCGGGCGTGTCGACGTTGGAGATGTTCTGCGAGGTGATGTCGATGCGCTCTGACTGGACGCGCATCCCCTGCATCGCCTGCGCCATTGTATCCTTAATCGAGTTCATTCAATTGGCCCCCTAATATTTCTTGCCCACGGCGCTTCGAAGCAGGTCGAGCGACTTGGTGTAAACCGTGAGCGCCATCTCATGCTGGCTCATCGCCTCGGCGGAGCGGTAGAGTTCCTGCTCGATGCTGACCGTGTTGCCATTCGGCGAAGCTGGTGTGTCCGACTCACGGCTCTTGAAGTCGGCCGCGGCCGTCGGATCCATTGAGGTCCGACGCATATAGTCCTGGAAGGACTCAATCTCCTGCGCCTTGAAGCCAGGATCGTCGGCATGGGCGAGGTTTCGCGCCGAGACATTCTGGTTCTCGGCCGCATGACGCGCCATCGCGCTGTAGATTTTGAACACATCCATATTCGAGAACATGACGGATTCGCCTTGGTTAACTCTTTGGCAAAGCTGCACTTGTACGTTGAATAAAAGGTTAATGGATTCACGGGTTCTGTTTACATGTTGCAGTCGGATACCTTCTTGCCGGACAGACTCTGTCAGCTCTGGGGCACAGTTACGGATGTCAGCCCCGGCGTCGTCTCGGTCGCAGGTGTGAGCGAGCATGCAGGGGTCGGCAATGAAATCGTCATCGACACCAATCAGGGAGCTGTAAGGGGCGAAATCCTGACGATCTCGGGCGACAGGGTGAAAGCGTTCCTGTTTGGCGAATCAGATGCCATCCGGATCGGGGACCGCGCCTATATCGACCAGGAAGCGACCGTCACGCCGGGCGATCACTGGATCGGGCAGATCATCAATTATCGCGGCGAGATTGTCGGCGAGGACGGCGCCGCGCCGCCGCGCGCCTGTTCGCCCCGAAAGCTGCTCTCCAAGGCCCCGCCGAGCCATCTGCGCAGCGGTCTGGGCCCACGCCTCAACACCGGGCTGATGGTCACCGACACGGTCATCCCGATCTGTCATGGCCAGCGGCTGGGACTGTTTGCAGGCTCGGGCGTTGGCAAGTCGACCCTGCTTGGAGCGCTGGCAAATGGCGTCGAGGCCGACCGGATCGTCATCGCGCTGATCGGGGAACGCTCGCGCGAACTCAATGAATTTGCCACCCACACCCTGCCGGAAAGCGCGCGCAAGAAGTCTGTCATCGTCACAGCCACAGCCAGCGAACCGCCCGGCGCCAAGAAACGCGCCGCCTATTGCGCCATGGCGGCGGCTGAGCATTTCCGCGACCAGGGCCACCACGTCCTGCTGCTGTTTGATTCCATAACACGTTTCGCCGAAGCGCACCGCGAGGTCGCCCTGATCGGCGGAGAAACCCCTGCCCTGCATGCCTTCCCGCCCTCAACCGTGCGCACCATTGCCGAACTGGCAGAACGTGCTGGCCCGGGCGCGACAAGCCAGGGCGATATCACGGCGATCTTCTCTGTCCTGGTGGCAGGCTCCGACATGGACGAACCGGTCGCGGACATGATCCGGGGCATCCTGGACGGGCATATCGTGCTCTCACGCGAGATTGCCGAGCGCGGGCGCTATCCGGCCATCGACGTGCTGCGCAGCGTGTCGCGCGCCCTGCCGCGGGCCGCTAGCGATGAGGAGAATGCGCTGCTTTCGCAATATCGCCGGACGATTGCGCTTTACGAGGAAGTTGCCCCGATGATCCGCGCCAATCTCTATGAGAAAGGCCATGATGCGGAAGGCGACAAGGCGATCGCGCTCTACCCGATGCTCGACCGGTTTGTGTCAGAAACGAATGAGGCAGGCATCAAGGAGGCGTTTGCGCATCTGCAGGCCCTGCTTACCGCGAAGGACGAAAAAACTGAAAAGCCGAAGGCCGGCGCTGCGGCGCGCTAGAAGCGGCTGAGGAACAGGTTCTGGCTGGCCAGCGCGCCAAAGCCGGACGTCGATCCGCCGCCGCCAAGCAGCGTCAGCGCAGCATAGCCGGGCGTCGTCGGCGAAGGGCCGTCATTAATCGTGTTCATCACGTGATAGCGCTGCAGCATCTTGTCGACTTTATCGATAGAGGTGAGATCGGCGACATCGCTGATGCCCATCACGCTCTCAAGCTTTTCCTTCAGGATGTCGGCCTGTCGGTCGATGTCGAGCTTGCTCATATCGGCCGGCAGGTTGAGCGCCGTCCCGATGACGTTGCGCACGGGCGTGTTGCCGAGAATCTTGTATAGACTTGTCTCTTCGCTCGATCCAGTGCCTGCGATTTCGACGATCTTGGACTGATAGTTGAGGCTCAGCCGCATGCTGTTGTCGACTTCGCCAACGGCCCCGCGAAAGGCAGCGGCTTCGAAATTGCCGGCAATCTCTTCGACCTGCTCGGCGCTGAGCGACAGCTGGCCATCCTGGAATGCGAACGTCTTCGAATAGAGGGTGTAGTCTGAATTGTTCAGCCGTTGCAGGAAGGTGCTTTCGGGGTCGGAGGCCTCTTCCAGAACTTTTCTGATGAAGCCGCCCTTCCACTCTTCGCCGCCAAGATCAAAGGCGGTCAGGGAGACACGAAGCAGGCGCCGGTCAGACATGAAATCGTCAAGGCTGATCGGACTGGAGAGTTTCTCCGTCAGATAGGCCCGGTCATTCTTGACGCTTGAAGAGTCGGTGAAGCCTTCGAGCTGGCGCGTATAGGTCGACTGGAGGAGCTTCCACCCCCCATAGCCAGACAAGGGTATGGCTGGCTGATACATTGGGTCAGGCGACCTTGGCCTGCGCAGCCTGGTGCTGGCGCAGCGTTGCGTGGTTCAGGAG
>NZ_JBARZC010000367.1:0-1891 GCF_049649345.1 Henriciella sp.
ACCGATTTCGAAGCCTTCATGCGCTGTTATGGCCATATGTCTGGATCACTTGACCTGCTTGCGCGGATCCAGCCCGAAGTCAGTGACCCCGCCCAGATCGAAACGATCCGCAGAGCTGGTATCGAGCTCATGAATGAGCGCTTCGCTGCTCCCTATGACCGGCTCGTCGAGGCATACCCCTATCTCGATTTCTTTGACGGCGAACAGGCGCGCAGCCAGGGCCGTCTGCCTTTCGACAGTCTGGAAATGACAGAGGTAAGACGTCAATATGAGCGCTTCAGGACGCTTGGCCCCCTGTCCGATGCCTGCCTCTCAGCGAGCGACAAGGTTCAGGCGCAACTCGCCAATCCGCACCGCCCGGCTTATACAACAAGCCTCGCCAGCCAGAATTAGGGGCCGCACGCCCCTGTCTGGGCTGTTGAGCGGACAAATCGGGTGGGAAAGGCAATACACAATGGCGAAAGTAATTGGGGTCGGCGGGGTTTTCTTCCTGTGTCAGGATCCGGAAGCGACGCAGGCCTGGTACAAGCGGGTCCTCGGCCTGGAAGGAACGGACTTTGGCGGGTTCGTCTTTTCGCACGAAAAGTCGGCCGGCACGTTTCCCAAGGGGGCGATGACGATTTTTTCGCCCTTCAAATCAGACAGCGACTATTTCAAGCCGTCAGAGCGCGATGTGATGTTCAACCTGATGGTCGATGACCTGGCCGGTCTTCTCAAACAGGTCGAGGCCGAAGGCGTGGAGCAGGTCAGCCCCGTGGAAGACCATGACTATGGCACTTTTGCCTGGATCATGGACCCGGACGGCCGGAAGATCGAACTCTGGCAACCTAAGGAACCGGCCAGCTGAGCGTTTGGCCATGTTCAGCCCTCGCCCGGTAAGGCGATCCGGCGGCCATTTTGAATTTGTGGCGGTTCTGTTCTGGCTCAGAGAAAAAAGCCGTCCTTTTGGTGAAGGACGGCTGAAGTATTCAGAGAGTGAGATGAAAGCTTACTTATTTCTTCGCAGCTTCGTTGCACTTGGCGAGGTCATCCTCTGAGAGGCTGTCCTTTTCAGTGCTAAAGGCTGCAAGCTCGCCAACTTCCGAGGCGACCTTTTTGCACGTCCGCACGGTAACCTTGCGGCGATTGAGTTCTGCGACACATTCCTCGCCATTGCAGCTCCAGAGAGCTTTTGCGGCGATGATGTTCTCGATGCTGGAATTGGGCTGCGCGAGCTTTGCAGTGAAGCCTGTGCCGGCGAGGGCAGGCATTGCAAGCGCCGCAGCAGCAACGGTTATGGGGATAAAACGGATCATGGGGAGGAAACCTTCTGGCAGGGCGTTGGGTCAGGGGTGTGGCTTTGCTCTTTTTTCTTGTCCACGAGATCGAGAATATGATTATTGAATAATTTGTCAATCGTTCACTGATAATAATTTTCAATATCACTGCTGTTCACCAGTGCCTTTCTTCAATCGCAGTGCAAGATTTCCCAATCGCTTGACGCGGGGACGCCGATTGAAAGGCGCAGGCCCGGCGTTATCCTGCCTTCAACACCGAACAGAAAAAGACCGGTCAGGGAGGCCCCGCCATGGATTTCAATATCCCCAAGGACATTGCCGACTATCTCGTCGAGCTCGACAATTTCATCGAGGAGAAGATCAAGCCGTTGGAGCAGAAGGACGACAATATCCGCTTCTTCGACCACAGGCGTGAATGGGCGCGGACCGATTTCGACAATGACGGTCTGCCGCGCCCCGAATGGGAAGCCCTGCTGCGCGAGGCCAAGAAGCTCGCCGATGAGGCAGGCCATCTTCGCTATGCGCTGCCCAAGGAGTTTGGCGGGCAGGACGGCACCAATCTCGGCATGGCGATCATCCGCGAGCATTTCGCCCGCAGGGGGCTCGGCTTGCAC
>NZ_JBARZC010000368.1:0-5629 GCF_049649345.1 Henriciella sp.
CGCGCTCGACATTCAGCGCGTTGAGATAGCCGGCGCGCTGTTGCTTCCAATCCTGCAGATAGAACTGGCCGCCAATCGCCTGATTGATATCGCGCATGGCCTGATCGGACCGCATCGGGTCGTCGAGGCGAACATCCAGCAACTGGTATTCATCGCGCTTGTTGAAGAAGAGCTGGGCCTGCTGCATCGGCATCAACACGTACAGCTTGTCGAGCTCCACGCTCCCCGTCGAGAAGACATCGCCGACGGTGTAGGATTTGCTGCGCGGCGTCACACCGAATGGGCCTGAAACGCCTTCCGGTGCGATGAGCCTGATCTGGTCTCCGGGCCCGATCCGTAAATCCGACGCCAGAAACGCGCCGATGAGCACGATGTCTCCGCCATTGCGCCCTTCGCCAAACCCTGCCGCATCCGCCGTCGAGCGTCCGCCCTTGAGATAGGGCAAATTGTCGAGGTCCTCTGATCGCACGCCGCGCACGACGGCGCCGGTCCGATTGTATTCGGTCGTCGCCAGCACTTGCTGCTCGATGATCGGGGACGCGCTCTCAATGCCCTGCAGCTCGATGATATCATCGACAAGTCCTTCAATCTGGCCTTCGGGATAGCCCTCAACGGTCACGAACACATGCCCCTGGCCGCCCAGCAGCGCATTCAGCAGCGTTGAGCGGAAGCCTGCCATGACCGACATGATAACGATCAGCGCCGTCACAGCCAGCATGATACCGAAGAAGGAAATGATCGAGATCAGCGAAACACCGCCATGCTGACGGCGCGCACGCAGATAGCGCCACGCTAGCGCGCGCTCGACCTCACCGAACGGAGCTGACTTCGCCATCAGCCGCCTTTCACCTTCGCGATTGCATCGGCGAGTTCGACATCAAGCTTTTCACCGGTCTTGCGGTTTTTGAGCTCGACCTTGCCGGCTTCGACCCCGCGCGGACCGATCACGATCTGCCAAGGCAGACCAATGAGGTCCATCCGGTTGAATTTTGATCCGGGACGCTCGTCGGTCTCGTCGTAGAGAACGTCGAGACCAGCCGCGGTTAGCGCCTCATAGGCCTCGTCGGCGACCTTGGCGACAGCCTCATCCTTGGGCCGCATGGAAATCACGCCGACATCGAACGGCGCCACCGCTTGCGGCCAGACAATACCATTTTCGTCATGGCAGGCTTCGATGATGCCGCCGACAAGGCGCGAGACACCGATGCCATAGCTGCCCATCTGGACAGGCACGTTTTCGCCGTCTGCGGTCTGCACGGTGGCATTCATCGGTTTTGAATACTTGGTCCCGAAGAAGAAAATATGGCCGACCTCGATGCCGCGCGCGGAAACCTGGCGCTCGGCCGGGATTTTCGCGAACTCGGCCTCGTCATGTTTCTCTTCAGTCGCGGCATAGAAGTCGGTGCGCTTGGTGACCTCGCTTGACAGATCGCCATCAAAATCAAGATCAAGACCCGGCGCTGGCATGTCCAGCATTGCCTTGTCGCAGAAGACCGCACTTTCGCCTGTCTCCGCGAGCACGATGAACTCGTGGCTGAGGTCGCCCCCGATCGGGCCTGTATCGGCCTGCATGGGGATTGCCGTCAGGCCCATCCGGTCAAACGCATTGAGATAGGCGCAGAACATCCGGTTATAGCTCTCGCGCGCCGCCTCTTCTGTGAGATCGAACGAATAGGCATCCTTCATCAGGAATTCGCGGCCACGCATTACGCCGAAGCGCGGACGGATTTCATCGCGGAACTTCCACTGCGTGTGATACAAATTCAGCGGTAAAGCCTTGTAACTTTTTACATAAGAGCGGAACACATCGGTGATCAGCTCTTCATTGGTCGGTCCGAACAACATGTCGCGCTCATGGCGGTCGGTGATACGAAGCATCTCCTTGCCATAGTCCTCATAGCGCCCGCTCTCCTGCCAGAGTTCGGCCTGCTGGATGGTCGGCATGAGAAGCTCGACAGCGCCGGCGCGATTCATTTCCTCGCGCACGATCTGTTCGATCTTCTGGAGCACTTTGAAGCCGAGCGGCAGCCAAGTGTAGATCCCTGCCCCATTCTGGCGGACCATTCCGGTCCGTAGCATCAGCTGGTGGGAGACGATCGCCGCATCGGCGGGAACATCCTTTGAAACGGGCAGAAAATATCGGGAAAGGCGCATCAGGTCAGAAGCTCGATCTGTTTTTGAAGTCAGCGCTTTGTTAGGTGGGAGCTGTACAAATGGCTAGAGGTGGAATGCAAATAGCGAACGCCGCTGCTGGGGCTTATTTGTAATAGGTCTGAAGCAGCGGGATCACGACCAGCCCGGCAATCGCTGTACAGATCACCGCGCCAATCGTCGCCCACATCATTTTCTTCGGCATCATATGCTGGGCCGGCGCGCCCTCTTCCGTCCCGTCCGTGACGTCGCCTTCCTCAAACTGGCCGCGCACGCCAATCGGCAGGACCGCGAACAGGCACATCCACCAGGAAATCAGGAAAATGACGACGCCGCCGACAAGGTTCATGAGTGGTCGCCTCTGGGTGTTTCCATCAGTTCGATGAGCACACCATTGGAATTTTTCGGATGTACGAAGATGATCGGCGTTCCGTGCGCGCCAATCCGTGGCTCACCAAGCACGGTTGCGTCCCGCGCCTTCATTTCGGTGACGGCCTCATGGATATCGTCGACCTCAAAGCAGACATGATGCTGCCCGCCCTTCGGATTCTTCTGGATGAAGTTCCAGATTGGGCTTTCTTCGCTCAGCGGCTCGATCAGTTCGATCTGACTGTTCGGCAAATTGACGAAGCAGACTCTCACGCCCTGAGCCGGTATGTCGAATGGCGTCGTGATGTCGGTGGCACCGTAGAGCGTCTTGTAGGTCTCAATCGCCTCAGGAAGCGACGGTACGGCAACGCCGACATGGTTCAAGGGGCCAATCTGGAATGGCTTCGACATCGGGCTTCCTCACACTCTCATTATGGTAACATCGACGATCGGCTTGCGCCCGAAAACCTTCTCGCATGCCCGCCGAATGGCTCTCACCAGCAGGGTCTCAACTACGTCATCATCGAGCCGTTTTCGACGTGACAAACCGTCTAGCGCTTCGTCGCAAGCGATCTCCAGAGCGTCAAGCGACTCGTCTGCGAGGCTTCCGTCTTCTTCCGACAAGCCGCGCGATGTCACGAACGGACCATCGGCGATACCGCCGCCTTCGTCGAAACTGACGCTGGCGGTCACATAGCCATATTTCGAAATCGAAATCCGCTCTTTCAGCCCTTCCGAGCCTGCCGGCACGAGCCGGCTCCCGTCCAGATGCAGCCGCCCGTTCGGTACGACGTCAATTACTTCCGCCATGCCCGGCGCCAGCCGGATCATGTCGCCATTGCGAGGTGTGACGGCTTCGCTGACCTGCAGCGATCTTGCGAAATTCGCATGCTCCATGATGTGGCGACGCTCTCCATGCACCGGCACGGAAATGCGCGGGCGCACCCATTGATACATCCGCTCCAGCTCATCGCGCGCCGGGTGGCCGGATACGTGGATCACATCCTTGCTCATCTTATCGGTGATGATCCGCACCCCCTTCTCGGCGAGCGCGTTCTGAAGATCGAAAATGCCTTTTTCGTTGCCAGGTATGACTCGCGAGGAGAACACCACCGTGTCGCCCTTCCCAAGGCTGATATGGCGATGGGTCTCGGCCGCAATCCGGCCAAGCGCGGCGCGTTCCTCGCCCTGGCTGCCGGTGCAGAGAAACAGGATCTTGTCTGGCGGGAAGCTTCCTGCATCGGCCTCATCGACCAGATCCGGAAGGTCGGCGAGGACCCCTGTCGCAACAGCGGCGTCGACGATCTTGTGCATGCTGCGTCCGGCCAGGCAGACGCTGCGCCCTGCCAGTCTGGCTGCCTCGATGACCGTCGCCACACGGGCCACGTTTGAGGCGAAGGTTGCCACCGCAACGCGGCCTTTGAGAGAGCCGACCAGCTCGATCAGATTCTTCCGGACCGTCGCTTCAGACCCGCTTTCGCCTTCAACGAACACATTCGTACTGTCACACACCATGGCGAGCACGCCCTGATCACCAAGCCGCTTGAGCCCTTCGATATCGACGCCTTCCCCAATCAGCGGATCGGGGTCGATCTTCCAGTCGCCCGTATGCAGGATCGTTCCGGACGGCGTCTTGATGGCCAACGCATTCGGCTCCGGTATGGAGTGGGTCAGCGTCATATAGGTCACGGTGAATGGGCCAGCCTCAACCTCCCCTTCCAGCGGCACCACATTCACATCGACATGGCTGAGCCCGCGCTCGGCCAGCTTTCCAGCGATGAGGTGTGCGGTAAAAGGCGTCGCATAGAGCGGCGCCCGCAGACGCGGCCAGAGCAGGCCAACCGCACCGATATGGTCTTCATGCGCATGGGTCAGGAAAATCGCATCGATCTGGTCTGCATATTCGACGATGAATTCCGGATCGGCGCAGATCAGGTCGACGCCCGGTGTCGTATCGTCGCCGAAGGTCACGCCGAGATCGACCAGGATCCACCGTCTGTCATCGGGCGGGCCATAGCCGTAGGCGTTCAAGTTCATCCCGATCTCGCCGCATCCGCCAAGCGGCAGGAAGACGAGTTCGGGGGTGTCAAGATTTGGCATATCAGCCTTTTTTGTTGCGTCGATAAATTTCGAGAAGACCCGCTTCCATCAGCGTCTGGTCATAATGATCTATGGTGGCGCTCGCGCCTTCAAAGAGGGAAGCTACACCTCCCGTCGCGATCACTGTCATCGGCTTGGCGTATTCTTCCTTTACCCGCCGCACAAGCCCGTCGATGAGATCGATATAGCCCCAGAACACCCCGCTCTGCATCGCGGCGACGGTTGAATCGCCGATAATTTTGGCGGGACGCTGGATCGCGATACGCGGAAGCTGGGCAGCGGCATCGTGCAATGCACGCATCGAAAGGTTGATGCCGGGGCTGATAATGCCGCCTTCAAACCCGCCATCGGGGCCGACGATGTCGAGCGTCGTGGCTGTTCCGCTATCGATTACGATGAGTGCGCCTGGATATGCGATGTGCGCGCCGATCGCCGCGACCAGCCGGTCCGCGCCGACCTGCTCAGGCCGTGCTATGCGGATCGGCACGCCGAGCTCCACACCCTCTTCGCCGACCACCATCGGTTCAACGCCAAAATAGCGCCGAGACAGGTTCCGGAAGTTGAACAGCGCCTGGGGCACAACCGAGGAGATGACGCATGCATCGATGTCATAGACCGAGACTTTGCGCATATTCATCAACGGACCGAGCCAGACGACATAATCATCGGCCGTGCGGCTTGGGTCCGTGGCGCTGCGCCACATCGCCACCCAGTCTTCCCCGTCGTGCAGCGCAAACACAGTATTCGTGTTGCCAATATCAATCGCGAGCAGCATCGCTCTTTATCTCCCTGACGAGCTCGACATCGCCCGCCCTTATCGTTTCAACGCGTCCATCGCCATGCTCACGCTTCAAGCCGCCATCAGTATCGAGGCCGACGAACCGGCCCGTCCTGGCATCCTGGCCCTTACCGATCCTGACAGTGTCGCCGAGACCTTCAGCTACGGTCTGCCAGTCCCTGAGTGTTTGTGCAAAGTCAGACTGTGCCTGGTTGTGACGGGCAGCAAAAG